>JANWXX010000286.1 GCA_025057345.1 Polyangiaceae bacterium
CATTGAGCCGGAAGAGCGGGAGGTAGTGGTCCGCTTTCGAATTGACGGCAGCCTCTATGTGGTGCGGCGCGCGAATCGGCAATTTATGAGCTCGATTGTGGCGCGTATCAAGATCATGAGCGGCCTGAACATCGCAGAGAAAAGGCTACCGCAGGATGGTCGGATCGCGCTCAAGATCGCCGGGAACAGCATCGATGTGCGTGTTTCGACGATCCCCACGAGCCGCGGCACGGAGCGGATCGTCATGCGTCTGCTGCTTAAGACGACGGTGTTGCTCAGCCTTTCGGATCTTGGCTTCTCCAGCCGAGAATTCGCCCTGATGTCCCACCTGATTACCCGCCCAGACGGGATCATCCTGGTGACGGGTCCCACTGGCTCTGGCAAGACGACCACGCTGTATGCTTGCCTCAACAAGATCAACCAGCCGGACATCAACATTCTGACGGCGGAGGATCCGGTAGAGTACGAGATCGGTGGCATTCACCAAGTGCACGTACAACCGAAGATCGGGCTTACCTTTGCGTCGGCGCTCCGGGCGTTCCTCCGGCAAGATCCGGATGTGGTCATGGTGGGCGAGATTCGTGATAAGGAAACTGTCGATATCGCCATCAATGCTTCCCTCACCGGGCACCTGGTGCTCTCCACGCTTCATACCAACGATGCACCGGGGGCGATTACCCGGATGGTGGATATGGGGGTAGAACCCTTTCTGATCCGGTCGTCGGTGATTGGAATCCTGGCGCAGCGACTGGTGCGTATGCTCTGCCCGCTGTGCAAGGAACCGGATCTAGCGACTCCTTACGAGCTCCAGCAGCTCGGAATCGACCCGGAGCGGACCCGGCAGCGGCGCGCTCGGAAGCTATCGCCTCGGTACCTTCCGCCAGGTGTAGACTACACCCCGGTAGGAACCGAGGAGGGAGAACAAGTCCGGGTGTACCGGGCCAAGGGCTGTGAGAAGTGTCTGGGAACAGGTTTTAAGGGGCGTCGAGGGATCTACGAGTTGATGCTAATGGACGATGCCATTGGGCCATTGGTACTTCGGAATGCCGACACACAAACGATTAAGCGGATGGCCATCTCCCAGGGGATGGACACACTCCGGGATGACGGGGCTAGGAAGGTGCTCCTTGGGCTCACCACGGTTGAGGAAGTGCTGGCAGCGACGCAGGAAGACGTAATCATCGAGTGATTCCATGGCAGTCTATGAGTACCGCGGCATTCAGATAGCATCCGGCAAGCCTGTGAAGGGGGTGCGGGACGCGGAGAGCCCCAAGGCGCTGCGGGCGTTGCTACGCAAGGAAGGGGTGCTTCTTTCGAGCGCCGTAGAAGATTCAAAAAAGGCGAAAAAGAGAGCGGGAGAGATTGATATCTTCGCGATCTTCAAGCGGGCCAACTCGACGGATGTGGCGATGATGACGAGACAGCTCGCTACGCTGGTGAAGGCAGGGATCCCTTTGGTTGAAGCCATCGCAGCACTTACCGAGCAGATCGAGAAGCAAGATCTCAAGCGGATCATGACTACGGTGCGGGAGCGGCTCAACGAGGGGTCCAGCTTCGCCAAGGCACTGGAGGCCCATAGCCGAGTGTTTCCACCGTTGTACGTAAACATGGTGGCTGCAGGGGAGGCGTCTGGCACGCTGGAAGCGGTGCTGGAACGACTGGCCGACTTCATGGAAGCCCAAGCCCGGCTCAAGGGGAAGGTAGGCGCCGCACTGGCCTATCCGATCTTGATGACCTTGATCGGCATGGCCCTCATGTCCGTGCTCATGGTGGCGGTGGTACCTAAGGTAACCAGCATCTTTCAGAGCATGGACCATCCGTTGCCCTGGTACACCCAAGCGCTGATTGCGGTGTCGGGCTTCCTGTCCGGGTACTGGTGGCTTCTGGCGCTGCTCATCGGAGGCGGTGTCTACACCTTCCGCCGCTGGGTCCGAACCAAGGAAGGGCGCCTCACGTGGGATACGATCACCCTGAAGCTTCCGATCTTCGGGAACCTGATCCGGATGATCGCCATCGCCCGCTTCGCCAAGACGCTGTCGACGTTGTTGGCCAGTGGGGTACCGCTCCTCAAGGCGATGGAAATCGTCCGCAACGTGCTGGATAACGCGGCGCTGGAGCAGGTGGTGGAGATTGCCGCGGGGTCGATCCGAGAGGGGGAGAGCATTGCAGACCCACTCCGGCGTAGCGGCCAGTTCCCCCCCATCGTGACCCATATGATTGCCGTGGGGGAAAAGAGCGGTCAGCTGGAGAACATGCTCAGCTCCGTATCCGAATCCTTCAGTTCCCAGGCGGAAGTGCGTGTGCAGGCGCTGACCAGCCTGCTGGAGCCCTTGGTAATTGTGGTGATGGGTGGCGCTGTAGGGTTCATTGCCTTTGCTATCTTGATGCCGTTGATCCAGATGAACGAGTTTGTTCAGTAGTCCCATGGCCCGGAGGAGAGCGCACCAGCAGACAGTTTTTCTCCCCTGGGAGCGCCAGGGCGGTGTGCTTCGTCGCCTGGGTATGGGAAGGGCACGCCCCTTTGTGTTGCTGGTGTTGGGAGGTGCAGCGCTGGCGGCCCTCTGGAGCCGGGAGCGGTACAAGGCTCAGGTTCGGTCCACCCGCGCGACGCTGCTGGCGACGCGGCGCGCCGTGGACGCCTATCGAGCCGAGCATCCGGGAGAGTGTCCGCGGGGAGGGCTCGACGGGCTCGTGGTGGCAGGCTACCTCCCTCGGGTTCCCCTGGATGCATGGAACCAAAGGCTCCGACTGGTGTGCCCATCGCGCCGACCTTCTCGTCCTTACGATCTTTCCTCCGACGGCCCGGACGGTGAACCCGGTGGGCTCGATCGTGTCGAATTAGGAATGCCCCCTCACGCCTGCAGGTTAGCCATGAACATGACTCCCTCTCCCGCTATCTCTCTCCGCCGCATACGTCGGGTGCTGACCCGAGGTGTCACCTTGATCGAGGTTCTCATCGTCGTGGCCATCCTCAGCATGATTGCTGCGGGGGTGACCGTTGCCGTACTTCCCAAGTTCAAGGAGGCGGCGGTCAAGAACACAGAAACCAACGCTCGGGAAATCCGCAATGCGGTGCAGCGATGGCGTGGCCTACGGGGTGGTTCGGATTGCCCATCCATCTCCCAGCTTGTCCAAGACAAGGAGATCGATAGCGCTTCCAAGACCGACGACGCCTGGGGTTCTCCTTACAAGATCACCTGCACCGAAGATGACGTAATCGTCTCCTCGTCGGGTCCTGACAAGAAGGAAGGGTCTAGCGACGACATTGTGGTGCCCAAGGGGGCCCAGCGCTTAGCCATGGCGAGGCACCCCGAGCCCCGCCTGCGCCGACGAGTAGCTGCCCGCAGGGCGCGAGCGTTCACCCTCATTGAGCTGATTGTGGTGGTTACCTTGGCTGCCATGCTCATGGGTGGTGTCATCCTCGGGATGGGCTCGGTCACCAATGCTCGGCTCAAGGGGGCCGTGACTCTGGTCAGCTCGGCAATCCGCAGCGCATATACTCGGGCTTCGGCAGTTTCTCGTCCGATGCGTGTCGTCTTCGACATCGACGGGTCGCGGGTTTGGCTGGAGGAAGGGTCGACCAGGATGCTGGTGAACGATCTCGATCCAACGCAGACCGGAGGAGCCGATCCGGCTACGGAGGCAGAGCGGCTGGCTGCTGAGCAAGCGAGCAAGATCCTCAAGGGGCCCACGATTCCCAAGCCCCGCTTCCAGGCGATCAAGCAGCCGGGCTTCGAGGAGGATGAGCCAGGTAAGCCCGGGCGCGCCCTTGGAGGCAAGCTTCACTTCCGGGAGATCCACGTGTTCCACCAGCCGGAGCCACTGCATGAGGGACGTGCTTACCTCTATCTCTGGCCTGGTGGTCAGACCGAGCAAGCGTACATCCAAATTGCCAAGTCCCCGGATGCAGACCACAGCGGGGTGATGACCCTTACAGTGCATCCGCTCACCGGCAAGGTAAGAGTGCTCCAGGGGCCCCAGACCCTCCCGATGTCGGGTGTCGGTCAGGAAACGTTCGAGCGTGAAGACCGGGGGGGGCTATGAGGGTTCCCCCTCTCCGCTACCGGGGGGATCTTTTGGGGTTCACCTTGCTGGAGGTCATGGTAGCTGTGGCCATCCTGGGGCTATCGCTTACGGTGATCTTGTCTGCTCAAGTCGGTCTATTTTCTACCGGGACGTACAACCAGCACATGAGCGTGGCCTTGGGATTGGCCCGTTGCAAGATGACCGAGCTGGAAGAGCAGTACCTCAAGATGGGCTTCCCGGAGGTGGACAGCAACGATGCAGGGCCCTGCTGCAACGGTGATCTACGCGCCGATTTCACTTGTGCCTGGAAGACGGAGCGGATTGAGCTTCCCCAACCGCCGAGGGTTGATCCTTTCGGGGCAGGGAGCGCGGCGGAGCCTGCAGGATCGGCGCCAGGGGGGCTTGCTGGCCTTGGGGCCTTGGGAGCATTGGCTCAGGCCAGCGGCACCTTCGGGGCCCCTGCGGGAAGCGCAGACCTAGGACAGCTCGCCCAGGGTCTCTCTGGTACGGGAACCAGCGGACTGGCCGAGGTGCTCTCCTCGGGGGCCTCGGGGGCCATGGGTACCTTGGCGCCGATGCTCTTCAGCATGGTGTACCCGAGCATCAAGCCCATGCTAGAGGCCAGCATTCGGAAGGTGACGGTGGTGGTTCGTTGGCGTGAGGGGGTCGTTGCCCGGGAGATCGAGCTGCTCCAATGGGTTACCAACCCAACTCGGGGCGGCTTTCTGGCAGAGGCCATGGATAGTGCTGGCCTGCCCAGCGCAATGCCAGGGGCGTCGGGTGTAGCGCCAAGATTCCCAGGGGTACCAGGGCTTCCGGGGGGAACTGGGACACCTGCGGGAGGGAGTCGATGAGAGCGAGAAGCGGAAGCCGAGGCCTCACGCTGTTGGAGATTCTGGTGGCGATCACCATCATGGCGATGGTGTCGATCCTGATCTACGGCGCCTTCGACGGCGTATCTAGGAGCAAAACAGGGCTTAGCAGGATCAACGGGCGATTTCATCAAGGGCGCTCGCTGCTCCGGCGCCTCGCTCGGGAGCTCTCTAGCGCGTACATCAGTTTGCATGTTCCTTACAATCAAGCGCTGCTGGCAGTGCGCACGGTGTTCATCTCGAAGGATGGTAGCCCTGCAGATCGGCTGGACATGACGACCTTTAGTCACCTCCGCGTGAGCGCCAACGCCAAAGAGAGCGACCAAAACGAGCTGTCCTACTTCGGGTGCCCGGATCCACAAGTGAGCGGCAAGATGGACCTCTGCCGCCGGGAGCAGACCATCATCGACACTGAACCGGGCAAGGGGGGCTCGGTCTTCGTCGTTGTTGAGGATATCGACCTCTTCGACCTTAAGTACCTCGACCCGCAAACGGGGCTCTGGGTCGATTCATGGGATAGTACCCAGGCCATCGGCCAGCCCAATCGCCTCCCGCTCCAAGCACGAATCACCCTTGTGCTTCGGGGTGGTCCCGGCGGCAAGACCATCTCATTCGAGGAAAAGGTGCCACTGCAGATGGTGCAGCCCCTTTCCTTTGCGGTGTCCCGGTGACCTCTCCCTCTGGCCGGCTCCCCCCTGTACAGCTTCGGCGGCCTCCTCCCTTTGGCCAGGATCGCCGCGGGGTTGCTCTGGTGATTGTGCTGGCAGCGATCTCGATCCTCACGGTGCTTCTGGCAGAGCTCCAGGATGAGGCTTCGAGCGAGAGTGCTGCCGCCATCGCCGATCGGGATGCACTCAAGGCCGAGTATGCAGCACGCAGTGCCATCAACCTCTCTCGGCTCCTCATTGCCACCGAACCCACGATCCGCACTGCCCTGGCACCCATCCTGATGATGGCTCTAGGCGGCTCCACCCAGATCCCGGTTTGGGAATTTGCTGATCAGATCCTCGGCGCCTTCAACGACAAGGGTGGGGCTGATGCCTTTGCCTCCCTTGCGGGCTTCGACATCGGTGGGGGCCGGAATCTAGGAATGAACGGAGCTCGCTTCGAGGTCGCCGTCATCGACGAGGATAGCAAGATCAACCTGAACTTGGCTGCTCGCGGAGATGCTATCACCCAGAATCGCATAGGTATGGAGCTCCTGGGGCTCATGGCAGGTGACCAGTATAATCCACTCTTTGAGAACCGGGATCCAGACGGTCAGTTCTCTGATCGCATGACGATCTGCTCTGCATTGGTCGATTGGGCGGACAGCGACGAGAACATGTATACTTGTGACCCACGAAACGCTCAGGCCCAGGCGACGATTGCAGAAGACTCCTTCTATCAGATGCTTCGCTCGCCCTACCGGCGAAAAAATGCGGCCTACGATAGCCTGGAAGAGCTGCACTTGGTCCGGGGCGTCAGCGAGGAGTTCTTCGCTACTTTCATCGAACCGGACCCAAACAACCCGAAGAA
>JANWXX010000287.1 GCA_025057345.1 Polyangiaceae bacterium
AATTTTCCTGTGGCAATTCCGCTACGGTCGTTGTTGCCCGCACAGCTGGCAGGGAATGCAGTGGTCTTCAAGCCCAGCGAGGTCACACCGAGAACCGGGGCACTGGTGGCCTCTCTGTTCGAGGGGCTATTGCCCTACGGCGTCTTGGAACTGGTGCAGGGGAATAGAGAGGTAGGGCGGGCGGTCGTGGAGGGAGGGGTGGATTTGGTCATCTTTATCGGAAGCGTACGGGGAGGAAGAGAGGTA
Source organism: Polyangiaceae bacterium (assembly GCA_025057345.1). Lineage (GTDB taxonomy): Bacteria > Myxococcota_A > Polyangia > Polyangiales > Polyangiaceae > JANWXX01. The sequence continues at coordinate 247 of JANWXX010000287.1, forward strand.
GCCCGGGCTTGTGCCGAGCAGCTCATCCCTTGTTCACTGGAGTTGGGGGGCAAAGATGCAGCGCTGGTGCTGGCGGACGCGGATCTGGAACGAGCGGCCCGAGGGATTGTGTGGGGAGCCTTCTCCAATGCAGGGCAGAACTGCGCGTCCATTAAGCGAGTGTACGTGGAGAGCGCGGTAGCAGAACCGTTCCTGGCAAGGGTTACAGAGCTAACAGCAATGTTGCGCTCCGGAGTGGATACAGGGCGGCTGACCACCCAAGGACAGCTCCAGATCGTGCAGCAGCAAGTGAAGCAAGCCATCGCCGATGGTGCCGAAGTGCTCATCGGTGGAGTGGATCCAGAGGAGGGCTCGCTAGCCTACCCGCCCACGGTGCTACGATTGAGGCACGAGGCAACACCATTGATGCAAGAGGAAACCTTCGGGCCAGTGCTCCCGGTGGTGGTGGTCGGCTCGGCGGATGAGGCAATTGCTCGAGCCAATCAGTGCCGTTATGGTTTGACCGCAAGCATCTGGAGCCAACACTTGCCTCGGGCAGAGATGCTGGCACGGAGGCTCCGAGTAGGGGTGGTGACCCTCAACAACCACGGGTTCTCTGCGGCGATCCCGTCAGCTCCCTGGTGTGGCGTAGGAGACACTGGCTACGGCATCACCAACGGCCCTCACGCTCTGGCAGAGATGACGCGCCCTCGCTTTGTCCTTACCGACCGCAGCCGAGCCCGCCAGGAACTCTGGTGGTACCCGTATACCCCCGCACTTCGTTCCGTAGCAATGGCTATGGCATTGCTCCAAGGAGGTGGGCTATTGGCACGACTCAAGGCGCTGCTTACCCTGCTGATCAACTTCCCGAGGCGCTTGCAGGAGCAGCGGTGAGTAGGCGCACCAACAGATCCGTAGGGGTTACCCTGATTGCTTCGCCCCAGGACATCGCTTGGCGCCACCGTCAGCCTCAGGGCCGTTAAAGCCGTCGCAGTCCCTTTGTGCTCCATCATGGATCACCCGCAGATCTGGGCCCGTAGCCATCGGCTCGCCTCAGCAAACTCAGTTGTGATCTGGCGGATGCGCTCTTCTACATCCGGGGGGATCTTCCCCTGATGACTCAAGGTTTCTAGCTCCTCGCAGAGCCGAGCAAGGCCACTTGCACCCATGAGGGCACTGGACGATTTCAGCGTGTGCGCTGCCCGAGTCAGTTCAAGAGCAGACCGTCGCGCCGTCGCATCCAGCATCTGTTGAATCAAGGAGGTGGAGTTACCCTCGTATTCCTCAACCAGAGAGAGCATCTCGGCCTGGTCGTCGTTCATCAGCTCGCGGAGCTGCTCAATCTTGCTGGGATCGTACATGGTGCGCTCGATAGCGCGATCGTACACGGGATAATGGCTCAAGGACAGGTGTCGTTGGGGGCGCCGGGAGTCCCTCTATCCTTGCCGTCGTTGGGGTGGGCATTCCCGAATTCGGATTTAGCTGGGCAGAAATTCGAGGCCGAATCATTGTCAATCACGGACAATTTGGTCGGGTTGAGGGAATAGCTCTTCCCACTGTAGGCGCTGTTGGGGGTGTAATTGACTTGATCCAGGAGAGTTGGGGGCGTCGTGGCGATCTCCAGCCGGATATGGTCAGGGCTGCTGTTCCCAAAGGTGATCTTGGAGCCATAGCTATAGAACGGGGTAAAGCCGGTGGTTTGTTCTGCATCGGCGCTTCGAGCGAAGGTGACATAGGCTCCCGGGTTGATGACCAAAGGGTTGGGTCCATCGATTACCTGCAGTTCTGCGGCGTTGCTGGAGCCAATCTGGAGCCCCCGGACGTCGTAGGGCGTCGACGAAGCGTTGTATACCTCGAACCATTCGCCCAATTCGATGCTGCCGCTCGTTGGGGCCGCGTTGGGGTTGTACATGATTTCGGTAATGATCAGGTCACCAACTTTGGGCTCCAGCTTGCAAAACTTTGAACACCCATGCCCCGGAGCAGCTGGACTGGTCGGGTCGTCGCACTCCTCGTCCGGCTCCTTGACACCGTTGCCGCAGACTCCCTTGCACCCAGAGGAATTCACCTTGCAATCAGCACCACAAGTGAGCCCTGTAGCCCCGGCACCGAAGCCAAAATCGGCGCAGGACATCCCGCCCAGGTCGCTCTTATCACACTCCTCGTTCCCGAGGCGAAAGCCATCGCCGCAGGTATTCGCTACGCAGGCGCCGCCGATACAGAGTTGCCCCCCGGTGGTGCAAGCAGTGCCGTTAGCCTTGTTCTGCTGGACAGGTCCAGAGGCCGTACACTGGGGTGTCTTGCACTCTGACTCGGCAGGGGGCAAGTCGTTAAGCTCAGCAAGCTGCGCAGGCTTCCCATCCTGACAAACCTGCTTCTTGCAGTCACCTTCCGGATCGCTAGCCCCAGGGGTGGGGACGCCATTGGCCAGAGGTACAAACACGCACTTGCCATTGGTGCAAGTGTTGGTGGTGCAGGGGTTGCTATCCTCACAGTCATTGGGAGTAGAGCAGTCGACCTGGCAGGCTCCTGCTTTGCAGTATCCCTGCTTGCCCCCCAGGGAACAGGCACCCTCATTGAGCAATGTCTTGCCGGGTACGCCGTTTTTGCAGGTTTCCACCGTGCATGGCTCGCCGTCGTCGGAGGGTAGATCGGTATCGTCATTCTGCTCGGTTGGCTTTCCGCTAGAGCAGACCTCGGCCTTGCAATTCCCTCCAATCTGCATTGGTAGCAAGGCGTCGTCCACCGTGTGCGTGCAGACGCCAGTTTTGCAGTCGTCCTTGGTGCAGGGGTTGTGGTCGTTGCAATCCAGCGGACCGTTGCAGATCGGCCCCCCCCCCAGTGATCCCCCCGCGCTACCCCCTTCCCCTGCAATGCCAGCCCCACCGCCTCCGTTGCCTGCCGAGGCCCCGGCCGTCCCTCCACTCCCGGCCGTCCCTGCCCCGGCACCGCTGGTCCCCGCAGAGCCTGCCGCCCCCGCATCAGAGCCTCCCCCTCCCGCAGTGCCACCTCCCCCGGAGCCACCCGACCCTGCCTCATCCCCCCCCCCTAGGTCCCCACCAATACCTCCGTTCCCACCCAGGTTCTCACCATCCTGACCCCCCGCTCCAGCAGGAGGCCCATCCAGAAGCAAGGAGGTGTCGTAGATCGAGCATCCACTAACCAGGCAGATCACCAATGCGAAGGGAAGCCCCCCGGGAAGAAAGCAACGAGGCACCATGGCCCGCACTTTAGCAGGTCTGGTACTCGGGATGGGGACACCCATGCTCCATCCTTCAGAAAGACGTACGGAAACAACCTCAACAGCTCTGGCACTGTGGCTCCAGACCCGCATCAAGCACTTCAAGCACGGTATGGAGCGTGACCTCGATTGCTCCTTTACCTTCAACCTACTGCCTGCGAAGAGCTAAGGGCTTCTACTCTGCATCTTAGCGAGGGATACTGTTGGTATCCGTGATTCGTAAGTTTGCCCTCGCCATCACCACCCCCAACTCCATCCTCGCTCTTGCAGATCTTGCTCTTACTCTCAATGAAGAGCCACTCTCTGCCTGGCAGGAACCCGCTCAGAGTGCCCTCGCATGGTGGAGTCAAGTCGCCCGCCACGCGGAGGGTATCCATGAGCTTGCTACCACTTGGCCCTCCTGCCGCAGCCTCAAGATCAAGACCTGCTCTGCCTTGGAGGATACGCAACTTCTCCACCTTGAGCTGAACATCGACTTGGAGATCCTCTTCCACCGAAGAGACGCACTTCTCCTCAGCCAACACTTGTACACCCTTTTGCAGCGCGTGGAGAAGGCAGGCTGGTACCGAGTAACCGGGAAGCTAGGGAACCGCCGCGTAGATCAGCTCCCTCCTATACTCAGGGCGCTGGTCCAATACGCGGTGCAGTATGGAATCGACCTGGAACCCCAAGCTCCACCACCTCCCACAACTCCTCCCCATAGTTCCCTTAACGAAGAGGAACAATTCTTCCTCTCTTATGCTCGTCTTGCATGGCCCTGCGGGGAGGCCGAGATCAAAGTAGCCTACCGGCAGGTTGTAAAAGCAGCTCACCCGGACAAGCATGTGGGCGACCCCACGGCTCACCATCGCTTCCTGCTGCTCCAGCGGGGGTTCGAGGAGCTTCTGAGACGACTTGGAAGATAAGTTCGCCTCTTGCGCATCGCAGACCCGCAGGGCAACGTGAGCCCATGGCGAGATGGCATGGCTGGGCCCTGGCATTGGCAACGCTTGCCGGGCTAGGTGCTGCTTGGCCCCACCCGGCGCGCGCCTTCGGGGATGAGGGAGCCTTCCACCCCAGGGTTTTGTTGACCGGAACTGCGACCTGGGAGGGGCCTCGACGCAGTGGACCTGCCCAGTGGGCTTGGGAGCTCAAGCGGCGTACCAGCGCACCAGCTCGCACCATGCCCACGACGGTACGAGCGGATACGGGGGCACTCCTGGCAGAACCCTTCGCCATCTGGGCGGGGGAGGGGCCCATTGCTCCGTTGACCTCCCGAGAAATCGACAGACTTCGAAGGTTCTTCACCGTCGGTGGAACCCTCCTCGTGGACGACGCCGCGCCAGAAACAGGGCAATTTGGCCGAGATGCACGCCGAGAGCTCCGCCGAGTACTCCCGGAGGCAGCGGTGCTTCCACTCCCGGAAACCCACGTGATCTTCCACTCGTTCTACCTGGTACAACGCCCCACTGGACGCATCGAGGGGTCCAAGAAGATCGACGGTATCATCCGCGGCGGCAACGCCCAAGTGATCTTCTTGGCCCATGACCTCCTCGGCGCACTTGCAGTTGACTCTTCGGGGATGCCCTCCTTCGTTGTGGTGCCGGGGGGCGATACCCAGCGAGAGTACGCGCGTCGGTTCGCCGTCAACCTGGCCATGTATGTGCTCTGCTCTAACTACAAGGATGACCAAGTGCATGCACCCTTCTTGATGCGCCGTCGAGGCCGCGGGCTCCCCTGAGCCGATGACCCAGACCTTCGGACTCTCGCAGGATCTTCCTCCCTGGGCAGTTGCCCTTGCGGTACTGCTATCTCTGCTGGGGTTGGGACTACTGCTGCTGGAGCTGCGACGCTCTGGAGCAGAGGGCAAAGCTACCATCGCTTTCACGGGAGTTCTGGCCTCGGTGCTCGCACTGGGTGCGGTACTTCGACCTGTCAGCATCCTCACTCGAGGTACCCGCATCGGTGCACGGGTCATCATCCTTGTGGATCGCTCCCGGAGCATGCTACTGCCCGGCATGGGGGGAACGCGCGAAGAGGCAGCACATCGCGCAGTAGAGGCACTCCAAAGGGAGGCACAAGATACCAGATGGACCGTGCTTGGCTTCGGTGAGCGGGTTGAGCCCTGGCGCGATGACAATCCTACAAAACCTGTAGCCCTCCGATCCGACCTGCTAGGAGCACTGCGCAAGGTGATGAACCAGGCGGAGGAGCTGCCCCAGGCTCTGGTGGTGGTGAGTGATGGTCGTCTAGAACTACCAGAAGGCCCAGGGGTCGCAGAGGCCCTCCAGGGAATCTTCCCTGGAAAGATGCCCCCTATCCATGCCATCTCTGTTGCCGATGGGGCCCCACGGGACGCTAGCGTGCGCAGTGTCAAAACAGCAGGAGCTGCGGTGGCCCACCAACCGGTGAGCTTGGCGGTGGAAGTAGGGTGTAGCGGAGGGCTCTCCTGTGACGCACTCCCGGTGGCCGTACGAGAACTCCTCGACGGTACTCCACCGGCGCTTCTTGCCTCCGGGATCGCCCGGGTAGTTGACGGCAAGGCAACCCTCGATCTCCAAGTCACCTTGGACCGCGCAGGCCCTCGCCTTGTGGAGATTGCTATTGACGCCCCCGCAGGAGACACCATCCCCGAGAACAACCGGCGGATCCTCGCTTTTGACGTAGCTCGCGAGCGTGTCCGGCTGCTTCATGTGGCAGGGCGACCCACCTACGACGTGCGCGCGCTCCGTACTTGGCTCAAGTCCAACGCTTCGGTGGACGTCATCGCCTTCTTCATCCTTCGTACCGAACGGAGCGAGGTCCAAGCACCCGACAGCGAGCTGGCGCTGATCCGCTTCCCTGTGGAGGAACTCTTCACTGAACAGCTCCCCTCCTTCGATGCTGTCGTCCTCCAGGATTTCAACGCTGAGCCCTATCGCCTGCTACGCTACATTCCCAACCTGGCTCGCTATGTCGAGGGTGGCGGCG
>JANWXX010000288.1 GCA_025057345.1 Polyangiaceae bacterium
CTCCACCTCCGCCCCCTCCACCTCCTCCGCAGACTCCTGCCTCGTCACCGGCTCCGAGCCCCTCGCCTCCGATCGCCTCTGCCCCGGTTTCCGCTCTGCCTCGCTTGCCTGTGCCCGCCCTGGATGCGACCTCCCCCACGGACCTGGGGCGAGCTGCCTGCCAGAAGGGGGATCGCCTCGCCTGCGACAACCTCGCTGAGTACTGGGGGGCCCGGGAGTTCCTGCCGGAAGGGCGAGGTCAGGAAGGAAAGAGGGATGCGGAAATCCTCCAAGCAGCTTGCGAGGTTCAGAAGATCTCCTCAGCTTGTATGGGGTTTGCGCTGATGCTCAAGTACGGCACCGCCACGGGGCAGCGGGATAACGACGCCGCCAAACCCTACTGGGCGAAGCTCACAGAACTCAAGGATTTGAACGGCTTCCGGGAGAAGACCTCCGAGGAGGGGCGAGCTGCCTTGGCCCGAGCGCAGCGAGAGTGCGACGAGGGGAGGGCTCGGGCCTGCAACCAAGTGGGTTGGGCTGCTTATGGTGGTATCCAACGGGAGGCAAGCGTAGCAGACTCGTTCCGAGCGTACGCGGAGGGATGTCGTTTGGGTAGCGCGCTGGGTTGCCGCTGGGCAGGTCACTTGGCTTTCACCTACGAGGAGCTTCAAGAAGTACGCAGCGCCCGCTCCCTTTTGGAGCGGGGATGTTTCGGTGGGAACCCAAGTGCTTGCGCTGAGCTGGGCCTCTACGCAGATAAGTATGAAAGCGGTGTCCAGGCGTTCGCGCTTTTCGAGCAGGCCTGTAAAGAGGGGGCTCGGGAGGGTTGCTTTCTTGCTGGGAAGAAGAAGCTGGAGGCCGGGAAGTCCGCTCGGAAGGAAGGAGCTGTACTGCTGAAGAAGGCCTGCGACGCCGAGCATGAGGAAGCCTGCGATTGGGTGGGACCTATGCTGGAGCGCGGTGACGATCTGCCCCGAGACGAGAAGGCGGCGGTGGTGGCTTACCAGCGGGGATGCAAGGGAAAGTTGGAAGGAAGCTGCGCAGCACTGTCTCGGTTGGCCGGTGCCGGAAAGGGGGAACGCTGCGTGCTAGATCCCCAAAGGTCATCCCGTATCGGAGAGGCTGGGGTCAAGGTTCTGAAGTTGGCCTGCCAGGCGCAGGCTGAGGTAGCCTGGTGCAGGGGTATCGCGAGTTGCCCGTTACTGAGCGACCCTCTGAGTCAGCGCTCGAAGACGGCGGACGAGTACCAGCAAGATTTGCTCGCAAATGGGGGGGCGCCTGGCCATCAGTTCGCCTAGATCCGCACCCCGTAGACGCAGCAGCCGAGTGTCGCAGAGGCATACCACGTCAGCGCTCCTGGGCTCTCGGTCCAGCACAGCCAGCTCCCCGAAAAATTCTCGCTCCCCTAGCTGATTGAGTTCGACCTTGCCGTCTCGGATGGCCACCCGGCCCTCAACGATGAGGTAAAGATCCTCCCCTGGATCGCCTTTGCGGAAGATCGTCGCTTCTGAGGGGAAGTCGACATACTCGACGATCTCCGCCACGCTTCGCAAATCTTCCCCGGAAAGCTCACTGAAAAGTGGAACACTTCGCAAGAAAGTCATTCGCTCAAACAAGGGGAGCACGGGCGCCAGCCCCTCGTACACCTTTGGAAAGCGCTCTGCAAAGCGGTTCCCGTAGGTCCACGCAGCACACCCTAGCAGATGATCATCCTCCAGGTTCACCAACGTCTGCATTGGGTCCTGAAGGGCCCCCTCATCCAGCACCCCGAGCTTCCGGGCGATCTCCGCCTGTTCTCGAAGCGAGAGCCGCTCAAACAGCGGCACCACCCGCTTTGCCAGCCCAGGCTCCAGCACCAGCTCTAGGAGCTCTGCCACCTTGGCATCGATCGCTGCGCTGGTGCGCCTTAGACCGAACTCTACCCCCCATACCATCCGAGCATTCCCCATCAGCGCTAGTAGGTGGAGAACCCTAGCTCGTGCCTGAAGAATCCTACGCTCGACCTCCCCTGCAAGGAACGCAAACGTGGGCTCAATCTCCCAGTCTGGCGTCCCATCGTCGTGGGCCAGCCCTCCCAGCACGCAAGAGAGCCGATAAGCGCTCGCCAGCTCTTGGTCCAGTAGCGGTGCCACCGCAGCCCCTAGGGGTGGACGTTTCCCTTCCCGCACAACCCGGGAAATCACCCGGGTAGCCCGCTCCCGTACCGAACTGCTTGTGTGAGAGAGAAGCCGCAGGATGATGGTGGTCCCGACGCTTGCTCCCGGTGCCATGGCAATCAGCCCCGCCACGAGCCGATGCTCCTGACGTTCCTGCCCCAAGGCCACTTCCAGCGGGACCACTGCATCACTGCTCCACTCGGTCAGGCTAGCCGCTACTTCCGCCGCCAGATCGGGATCTTCTAGCAGTTTCATCATAGTTGGGATCAACGCCGACAACCTCAACCTCGTCACGGCTTGAAGCACCTCTCGACGAATCGCGATGGGTCCGTGCAGCAGTAGTTCTCGGAGCTGCTCCAATACCTCCGGCACATCCCCACAGGCAGGTGCCAATGCTCCCAGCGCCTCCCTCACCACGATGAGTTCCCCGGACTTAAGCAGAGGTAGCAGCAACGTTCCGTTGACAGCGGAGGATCCTGCCTCCAGCAATGCCAGCGTCACCCTGGCAGCGGCGGCTGTCGACGGTTCGGGATCTTCCAGCGCTCCCTCCACCACCGAGCGCGCCTCTGGGTAACCTCGGAGCGCTCGGAGTGCTGCTTTCCGTACCTGGGGGTCATGGTCTTCCCTCACGAGCCGTCGCAGGGTGCCAAGAGTCGAGGGAATCGGACGTTTCTCCAGCCCTTCGACGGCCAGCAAGCGCACGGTGGCCGTCGGGTGCTCCAAGGCCAGGAGCAGGGCCTCGGCCGCGGCCTGGGTAGGATTGGCCCGAAGCAGCTCAGTGGCCAGTGCAGCGCGCCGCGGGTCCGGCGAATGCAGCTCCCCGACCAGTGCGGCACAAGCGTCGGCATCGAGAGGAGAGGAGGTATTCCCTCTCAGATCGAGCTTCCGGTCATCGAGGGCCTGCTGGAGAGCACGCTGGTAGGCACGGCGTACCTCCAGAAAGATGAGGGCCGCCATGATGGTGCAGACGACTGCAGTGGCCAAAGCGAGCCAGCGATTTTCGAAACTGGGGGGGAGAGCGGCCAGGCCAAGAGCAGCAACGGCATAGCCGGCAGGAGCAATAACACCGCGGATGAGGGCTCGGGCCTGGGCTCTGCGGAGTACTGGGAGTGGAGTCTGGGTTTGCTCGGAGGCGGAGCTCCAGAGAGACTGCTTAAGCACCCGGTCGGAGGCCCTCATTAGAACCACTGGCCAGAAGGAGGGGAAGAGCGTTGCAGCGAAGGCACCGAGGGCTGCCACCGATGGGACGAGAAGCAACGAGCGAGATGCACCGAGGCTGGCTAGGGTGCGGCCAGAGACGCTCAACAAGGATAGGAGGCTGATGGCGCTGGTAATTCCATAGTAGGTGCCAAAGAAAGAGGCGACAGCGGAGGGAGCTCCATAGCGCTCCCTGGCAGCGGCCATCATCTGGTAATCCATGAGCTGCTCGCTTACCAGCGAAAGCACCGACAGTAGGGCCATGATCCGCATAAGGGGAACGTCGCGGACAAAGGAGAACCCCTCTTTCCACTCCTGAAGCATGGGCGCTCTGCGCACCATCATCCTGCTCTCACCGGAGAGATCCTGGCTGGCTACCGCCCGTACCAGCCCTAGACATCCGAGGAGGAGCAGCGGCGCCAGAAGCAGGAGGCCCGGGGCTCCGGTTAGGTGGGTGATCCCAGGAACCAGCAACCCCACCACCGTCCAGGCCATGGTAGCCCCCACCCCTGCCACCGGGAGTAGCCTCTTGGCAGAGCGGGCATTGGTTGCCTCAGAAACTACGCTCCAGACTTGGATCAACAGCAGCCCGCAGAAGGCCTCAATAACTACGTACAGGGCGAAGGGAGCGTGGGGCAGATGGGCCCAGAGCAGCCCCCAAAGCAGGAGCAGCGAGGCAGCGGCAGTACCGAGCGTCCACGAAGTCAGGCGTACCGGTCCTAGCCGCGCGGCCATGGGCACCGACAACAGCGATAGCGTGGCCAGCGTCACCGCTGAGACAGCAAATGCCCAGGGAATCATCGCCTTCGGGTAGGCTGCAAGGAAGATCCCGCTCTGGGCAGCCTTGAGCAACACCAGCGCCGAAGATAGGGTGAAGACGAGGGCCAAGAGCCTCGTTGCACGACCCCCTTCCCCGTCGGCCAGTCCTAGCCAGCGCTCGATCTGGGACAGTACAGCAACGCTGGGCCCGGGCTTAGGCCCACGCCGGACGCTGAAGGGCAGTTCTTCCGGGTCGTCGGGGGGAGAGGTCAAGGGTGGGAGGCCACGGGCGCAGCGGAGGGAGCAGCAGAGCCAAGTGCTGCTGCATGATGCTCGTAAGACCAGGTGGGGCGGGGTGACTCAGGACCCCGTAGCTCGCACCCCTTGTTCTTCTTGAGCGGACCGTCCGGCACCAGAAACCCGTCGTTCACCGCAGTCTTGATCCCTTTGTCCATCACGTAATCGCGGCCAGTTACCCGGGTTGGTCCAGGGCAACCTTGCTCGATCCAGGCCCTCAAAATACCGAACTGCTCGTCGCTCATCGAAGGGAGCCCCAGAGGCATCCCTAGCAGGCCGTCTTTGGGGTAGGGAGGGCGCTCCCGATCTTGCCCGGGTTCCAGGTGATCCCGGGCCTCTTCTGCTCGACGTCGCAGCATGCTCTGAAGGATGGGAGGGATGGTTTCTCCAGGCCTCGGAACCAGTACTGAGTAGCGCTTGCCCTCAGCGTCCACAGCCCCGTTTACCAGCGCCTCATAGGTGCGCATAGCCAGATGGATCCCTTTGTATCCAAAGCCCCCTAGGTTCCCCGGACCGCTATCCTTCTCATAGTCATTCATATGGCAGTGAACGCACACACGCCCAAGAACTTGTTCCTTCATTTCCTCGTAGGTGACCGGGCGATCCACCGCAGGGGGGAGCTTGGGCTCTGGCCAGGGCGTTCGGTCCAGAGCTGGATCAGCCCACAGGAGGAAATCTCGAATCTTCTCCGCATCCGCCCGACTCAGCCCCAGCGCTGGCATCAGTGTCCCAGGGGCGATCCGCTGCGGGTCCATCATCCAGTCGAGGAGTACCTCCGGGTGGGTTCGCTCTCGAACGAAGCGTAGGTTCAGCGCTAGCTTCGCCGGAGGGCCTGCCTTCTTCAGCAGCTCACCGCTCAGTCCTAGATCCAGGTTGCCATACTGATGGCACGAAGGGCACCCACGCCCCACATACAGCCTCTTGCCCTCCTCGATCCGGGCAGCGTCAGGTTTCGGGGGGAGGGGAGGGGGGGTGTAGTTTGGGGCGTACGGGTCCGCTGCCGAGGCACGGGCCGCCAAGTAGCGCACCACCGCACGGATCTCCGCTTCGCTCAGCGCGTGGCGGATCATGCTCTCCTCCATCGCTGGCCGCAGGTCGTAGGGCTCCGAAAGGAAGCTTCGTAGCCAGTCGGTGCGAACCCTGCGGGCAATTTGTGTCAGGCTGGGCACTTGCTCAAAGTGAACAATGTTCTTCTGGTAGCGGGCCATCAGTCCCTCGCCGTACTTGGCCTCAATCTCCTTGTACTGTCGGCTTTCAGGCTTGAGCCCCTTGAGGAAGACATGGCAACTGGTGCAGTGAAGTGGCCTTGCTGCCGCAGGAAGATCCTCGATCTCGTGGCACCGATTGCACTGGTGGCGGAGGAGAACAGCTCGCCCCTCCTCCTCTGCTCTGCGTTTCTCCTCTGGATCCCACTCGACCCAAGATGCTAGCACCATATTCGAGGAGGCCCCCATCGTACTTGATGTCCCCAGCGTCTCCTGCCGTTCAGGCTTTTTCCGGAGCGTGTTGCACGATGCACCGACGACCCCCACCGCGAGCCCTACAAGGAGCGCAAAGCTCAAGAGACCGCCGTACATGCTTTTCTCCTTGGTTGTCGTCATGTGCTTCGCTGCCCATCGTTGTACCTCACCGGGCCTCTCGCTCGCCACCTCTACACCGCGTACCCTGCCATGCGCGACGACCCTGATCGCTGGCTTTCCGAACCAGCACATGCTGGGCACCTCGTAGCAGCTTCGACCTCTGGATAGCGCGCTGAGCTCGGAAGATCTTCAGCGGTTCCCTCTCCTCCACAGCTTGTACCCATTCCTTCAATGGGTTCTTTGCTCTACGTTTCCCTATAGACCTTTTCCCCTCCTCCTACCATGATGCTACGCCGCCTCTTCGCCCTCTTCCTCCCCCTCTACCTCGCATGCGATAGCGATGAGCCCACCCAACCTTCTCCCTCAACAGCCGGTTCGTCTGGGTCGGACCAGGCTGGGTCCGGACTGGGGGCAGCCGGACAGGGAGGCGCAGGTGC
>JANWXX010000289.1 GCA_025057345.1 Polyangiaceae bacterium
TCTATCGAGCAGCATTTTCCCTGGTACTACAGCCAGGAATCGCGCCGCTACATCACGGCCTACGCTCTCTACGTCCGCAAGCGGTTGGGCGAGGCGGATCCAGCGCGGGCTCGCCGGCTGATCAACGAGGCCGGCGGCGTGGAGAAGATGCCGCTGGAAGCCCTGGGGTGGCTGCTGCCGGTGCTGGCGGCGGATAGCCAATCGGCGGACCAGCGCCAGGAAATTCTAAAATTCCTGGCCCAACGGGTGAGCGAAACCGCGGGGACAGCCCATTTCGTCACCTCTTACAGCGACGGGGCGCACGTGCTGCTCCACTCGGACCGGAGTGCCGACGGGATCCTGCTGGAGTCGCTCATCGGCGAGGATCCAAAAAGCGACTTGATCCCGAAATTGGTGGCAGGGCTGCTCAACCACCGGAAGGCAGGGCGCTGGGCCAGCACCCAGGAGAATGCCTTCATCCTGCTGGCGCTGGATCGCTACTTCAACACCTACGAGAAGGCGACGCCGGACTTCGTGGCGCGGGCCTGGCTGGGAGACAACTTCGCCGGGGAGCAGTCCTACAAGGGGCGCTCCACGGACAGCCACGAGATCAAGGTGCCAATGCGGCTGCTGGCGGAGGTGGGCGAGGCCCCGGTGACGATCCAGAAGGAGGGCACCGGGCGTCTCTACTTCCGCGTCGGCATGCAGTACGCCCCAGAGGATCTCCGTCCGCTGCCGGCGGACCACGGCTTCTCCGTGCGCCGTACCTACGAGCCGGTGGAAGAGCCGGACGACGTGCGCCGCGATCCGGACGGGACTTGGCGAGTGAAGGCGGGGGCCAAGGTGCGGGTGCGCCTCGGCATGGTGGCCCCCGGGCGGCGCTACCACGTGGCGCTGGTGGACCCGCTCCCGGCGGGCTTCGAGCCGATGAACCCGGCGCTCTCGGTCACCGGCACCGTACCTGTGGATCCGAAGCAAGAAGTCTCTCCGACCTGGTGGTGGTCCCGGGCCTGGTACGAGCACCAGAACCTGCGAGACGAGCGGGTAGAGGTCTTCACTTCCCTGCTCTACGAAGGGGTCTACGACTACAGCTACGTGGCCCGGGCCACCACCCCCGGCACCTTCGTCGTCCCGCCGCCCAAGGCCGAGGAGATGTACGCTCCGGAGACCTTCGGCCGCGGCGCAGGAGACCGCGTCATTATCGAGTGAGCATGCCATGATCCAGCCAGATCGCCCTGCCGTCGAGATCCGCCAGTCACCACTCCAGAGCTGGACCGCATGCTCTGGGAAGACCCCTCAGTTCGCCTCTTCGACGTCCGTACTGCGGAGGAGTGGGCCCTCTGCCGCATGGAGGGTGCCGTGCCCCTTGACGACGAGGGCGAGGCCCTGCTCCGCAGCCTTCCAAGGAATACCCCCATCGTGTTCCAATGCCACCACGGCATTCGTAGCCAGCACGCGGCGCGGCACTACGCCCGGCAGGGCTTCTCCAACCTCCACAACCTGGCCGGCGGCATCGAGGCGTGGTCCCTCCTCGTCGACCCGAGCGTGCCACGGTACGGAGGGTCACCGTGGGGGTTCACGGGCAACGACCAGGGCGTGATCACCTTCCACAAGAATCATGGAACCATCTGGGTTTAGCTCCCGAAAGTGCTCACGATCCAGGCCGATAACGGAGCAATTTTCGTCAAGCATATGGTGGGCATACTCCCGGAAGCTTTTGCCAAGGAAGCGATTCGGAACAGGAATGCGGTAGAGCTCTGACCCTCCCTTGTTTGTTAGCAAATCCTTGACAACCTCCAGGGTACCAAGGTCTTGCAGACAGCGTACCAACAACATCGACCCAAAGGCGGAGACATCGACCACAGCATCGCAGCCAACCTCAGTGAGGTAGTCGTGGTTTTCTGAAGAAACCAGCTCCGCGGCGATGCGAGCCCCGGGGTTGATCTTGCGCAGCATAAGCACCGTAAGGGCAGTCTGCAGGTCGCTCTTCGAATCACCCGCGACGGCAGGGAACACCATCGCCAGCGCCGCCTTCGAAGCACTGGCGCGGTCCAGAGTTTCCCGGCGCCCCGGGTTCCCCCGGACGAAGAAGACGCGAGGATCCTCGCTGGGACTGCGCTCCAGCTCCGCCACGACGATCGCCTTCATGGAGACGTAGCGAGGATCGTGGAAGAAGTCATCGAGGGCCGCCGCTGCGCGGCTGCTCCAGTTCAGAATCAGTAGATGGTCTTGCATCTTGTAGCTTCGGAGGCCCTTGCGCCCTAGATCGCGCACGTCCAGAAGGATCGTCGCCATGGTGGCTGCCAGAGCCCCGAGCAGCCCCACACCGAGCACCATAGTCGCCATCCCTACCAATCGCCCCCCGGAGGTAACCGGCGAGATGTCGCCATAGCCCACCGTGGACAGGGTAGTAAGACTCCACCAGAGTGCATCCGAGAGATTCTTGATGTTGCTATTCTTCCCGTGTTCGAACCAAAAGAACGAGAGTGCAGCACCAGTCCAAGCCAGGAGCGTCCCCTGCCCTAGCTTGCCCAGCGTCTCCGGGAAGAAAACCTCCCGGTTACGTCGCAGCAGACGCCCTATGCGCCAGAGCCGGACAAGCCGGAGAAAGCGTACCACCCGGAAGGTGTTGAAAGGTTCCACGATGGGGATGGCCCCGAGTAGGTCGATCCAGCTGCTCTTGAAGAACAGCCAGCGGTGTGGCGAACGACCAAACCGGATCAGAAAGTCGACAAGAAAAATAAGGGAAATGCCGATATCAAACAAACCTAGCCAACGTGGAACGTGCTCCAGCGCCCACTCAACAAGAAAGATCACCAGCGAGACAACCGCCAGAATGACAATCATGATCTCCCACGAGTGGGGCATGCGCGGGTCGATCTCCCGGGGCATCTGGAACTGCCGCGGTCTTTGTGTAGTCCGGGTCACCTCGCTCCTCGACAGCAATACCTTACCAGCAACGAAACCGATGCCGCCACTCCTCCTGCCCGTGATCTTCTAAAGAGCGTGCCATCGGCCTAGTAGTCAGCCTCGTAGCGCTGGTCTACCCTGGGGTGTGCTTCGCCGTGTCCCCCTCTTCCTTCTCCTCGCGGGCTGCTCCTCACCTTCGCCCCCCGCGCTCCCTGCATCCGCCTCCGCTTCCGCCTTCGTACGGGTTCCTGCCCCGCTTCAGGCTGTCACTCCGGCGGAGAATGTTCCCACGGCTCCAGATCCAAATCTGGCCTCGGCAGCCGGAGCAAGGGAGGCCACGCAGAGGGAGGGAGAACGGTGGACAGTAGGTCTTGTGCACAGCGGTCCATGCCCGTCGCACCGGGAAACGGGGGTCGAGGAGATCGAGATGGATCCCGGCGGACCTAGGAAAATATTCTCATACCATGGGTACAAGGTATGGAAACTCCGGGTACAACGGGAGATTGATGATGTGCAGCGGACCCACTGTATCCGGGTTCTTTTCCCGCCGGGAAAGAAGAACAACGAAGGCAAGTCGAGCCGAGTGGCCGAGAGGATCGATGACGGGTGGCTTCGAGCCATCGAGAACACGCTCCAAAGGCTACCTTGGAGGCACTTGCAGGTAGTCCAGAGGGTGGTAATCGACAACCGACCAAAGGAGCACGGAATAGGCCCCTTCGACCGGAGGAGCCCTAACGATGCCCGCGACGGACACACGCTGTGGCTCCACGAGCGGCTCTTCACGGAGCCGAACCACTGGGCGACGGGAAACCACGGACGCTATTGGAGCTACCACACGGACAAGGAGGGGCAGACGCTGGATGATCTCCCACCGGATCACCCACGCTACAGCCCGGTGCTGCTCCATGAGATCGGGCATCTCATTGCCTACAGTGTGGTGAACCGGAACCCAGGGAATGAGGCGGTTCCGGCCTGTGCGAAGGTCTGCGGTGACCGACCCGGGGGATGCCGAGGGATGATAGCAAAGGTGCGGGAGGAGGGGTGCATCAGCGCCTATTGCATGCCTTTTCAGTTTGAGACGGGGACAGAGAACTGGGCAGAGATGTACCGGTTCTTCTATCAGAGCAAGGCCACCCGGGAGCTGCTTGCGAGGGCGGGAGGTGCCTGCCTTGCAACGCTGGAACAGATCAACGAGGGGCTGGCGGCTCCGTGGGAGCGAGGGCTTGGAGATATCGAGAGCTTCCGTCGAAGCCTCTGGGCAAGCTGCAACGAGCAACCCTGCAAGGGTTGGTGAGCCAGGATTAGCCCACCCGGACAAGGCGGCCCGGACGCTCGCCGGTGAGCCGTCCGTTCTCCGTAATGACCCGTCCGGCCACGATCGTGGCCCGGTAACCCTCGGCATCCTGGAGCAGCCGTTTGCCACCACCAGGCAGGTCATGGACCAGCCGGGGACGGAGCGGGCTGAGCCGGAGAAGGTCAATGATGTTGAGATCCGCACGGAGACCCGGACGGATCAGCCCCCGATCCCGCAGACCGATGAAGCGCGCACCATCGGAGGTCAGCATGCGGATCGCCGTCTCTACAGGGAAGCGGCCGGTAGCGCGGTCGCGGACCCAGTGGATCAGTAGGTACGTAGGGAAGCTAGCGTCGCAGATGGTACCCACATGAGCACCACCATCACTCAGCCCCAGCAGCGCCAGCGGATGATGGAGCATCTCGCTTACTACGTCGAGGTTGAAACTACTGTAGTTGAAGATGGGAAAGTAGATGAGTTGATGGCCATCATCCTCCAGCATCGCATCGTAGATGGCCTCCATAGGCGAGCAGCCCCGACGCTGGGCCTCAGCGCAGAGGGAGGCCTCCAGGGGAGGCTCGTAGTCTGGGTACTCTCCGAGGCGAAACATCCGTAGGTCATCACCCGAACCCGCTCTGCCAGCGGGAGATGGCAGATGGCCTTGTAACTTGGGAAGCCCATGAACGGGTGAAAGGTGGCTTCTAGGCCAAGCATCACCCCGATGCCACGAGGGGCAACCAGCACTCGCAGATCAAGCCCCTGGCGGCTAGCAGCCTCCGCCCGAGCCAAGATGCGACGCCACTGGTCTGGTGCCATATCCCGCTGGCAGAGAGAGAGGGCCAGAGGGCGCCCCCCCCGAGGCCCGTGCCATGCGCTCCAACACATCCAATTCCGAGTCGAAGCGATCGTCTCCAGCAGCCATATCGAAGTCGCTCACCGCCTGAAGCACCCCCCGGTCGAGGCCAACGAAGGCTCGGGCGATACCCTCCAGTTCGCGAGCACTGGCTTCAGAGGCAGGGGTAGGGTGACCGGAGCGATCGCGGTGATTATCTGACCGCCCGGTGGTGAAGCCCGCAGCGCCAGCTTCGATGGCCTCGCGGACCAGGTCGTGCATCTTGGCGATGTCGTCGTCGGTAGCGTTTTGGCCAGCGAGGGCTCGATCGCCCATCACGTAGACCCGGAGCGGGTCATGAGGAACTTGCAGCAGAAAGTCGATGGTGTGGGGAAAGTCATCGACGGCGCGCATGTACTCAGGGAAGGAAGCCCAGCGCCAGCGAATACCTTCGGCCAAAGCAGAGCCAGGGATATCCTCCACGCCCGCCATGAGAGCGATCAGGCGTTCGCGATCCGAGGGATGCACTGGGGCGAAGCCGACGCCACAGTTACCGAGGAGGCAAGTGGTTACGCCATAAAACAGGAGGGAGCGAGGTCCGCGTCCCAGGAAACCTGACCATCGTAGGGGCAGTGAAGATCTAGGAAATCGGGGGTGACGAGGGCCCCTTCCGCATCAAGGGTACGTGCGGCCATGCCGTCACAGAGGCCGACCTCCACAATGAGGCCATCGCGAACAGCAATGTTGGCCCCAAAGGAGGGCTGGCCGGAGCCGTCAACCACGGTACCGTGAAGGATCTTCAGATCGAACATGGCGCGTCTGCCATTCAGGAGCAGAGACGGTTGACAAGGTAGGTGGCGACAAGTCCTGGAGTGGTACCGGGGCCGAAACCAGCATCGTAACCGAGTTCAAGGGCAAGCTTGTGGTCGATGCGGGGGCCGCCGAGGAGCAAAAGAACCCGGTCTCGCCAGCCCTGGCGCCGAAGGAGCTCCACCAGAGCCGCCGCATTCTCCTTATGGCAGTTGCGCTGGGTGATCACCTGAGAAACGAGGATGGCGTCAGCGCCCAGAGCAGCCGCCCGGGACGCAAGCTCTGCATTCTCGACCTGGGCGCCGAGGTTGTGGGCGCGAAAGCCCTTGTAGCTCTCCAGCCCCTTATCCCCTGCATAACCCTTGTAGTTTAGGATAGCGTCGATGCCAACGGTATGAGCATCGCTTCCGGTGCAAGCACCGACGACGACGATGGGGCGTCCGAGGCGCTTCTTGATGCGGGCCTCGATCTCGTCCCGAGGGAGGACACGGTCTTGAACTTCGGGGACATCAATGGTCCGCACATCCACGGAGTGGGACGAGTACCCGTAGACCACGAAATAGGAGAACCCTTCGGCC
>JANWXX010000028.1 GCA_025057345.1 Polyangiaceae bacterium
CGTGCGTGAGGCCATCCGGACCTTCCTTGCAAACCCCAGTGTTCCCAGGCACTTGGCCCTGGGTGCGTAACTCCTAATATGAATGTGCCCGGCTGCCCTGGCACTCTCGGCGAGGAGCAGGTAGGCGAGCAATTGGCGAATCATGGGTCTTTCGACAACTGCGCGCGTCGTTGTCTTGATGTCAACCAAGCTATCCCCTGCGATCAGATCGCAATCAGCGCCCCCCACCAAGGTCGAAGATTCAGCAAAATTTGCGTTGAGGAGAACTGATTTTGCTTTTGTCCAGCGCGAAAAGGGTGTTCTTTTGAGAAGCTCTACGATTTCGTTGACGGCTAGATCGTCGTCGGGCTCAAAGAGGGCGGGGCCGATGTACTTGGCGCGGTAGTAGGGATCAAGGCGAGCCAATTTGAGTGCATGGACTGCAAGACGACGTAGCCAGAACTCTTCGCACTCCTTACGCTTGAGATGTTGTCGAAAAAATATTCGTGCATTTTTGACACGAACAGCTGCTTTTCTGGCCCGTTGAATACTCTGAAAGGCAACCTGAGCTTGCCTCTGAATTTGGGCTTCCACCAAACGCTCCCAGTCGGCCGGCTGCAAAGCTGCAGGATCTCTCCATGATCGTACATAAAAGTTTTGCTCCAAGAGTCTCTCGTATCTTCGTTCCATCTGGCGAGCAAGCGCCATAAGTCCGCGAGCAGCAAGTTCCGCGACCCACTCGTCATACTGGGCTTCCGGGACAAGACGTGCCATTTCAAATCGAAATGCGTAATCGTAAGCAGTTCCGATGATGGAGCCATGAGTGGTGGTCTTCTTGGGCACAAGAATGGGACAATTTGTGCTTCGTTGGTAGAGGATGCGGTCCCCCAGTTTTCGAGGCACAAGTTCGTCGAGAAGGGCTCGTACTTGGGGATGACAGATCAGGGTTGAGACGCTCACGAATACCTCTTGGAAGGTTGCCCACCTGGACCAGGACGCTCCATGGTACAGCATACAAACTGGAAACATGGCACCTGCCATCAACCACACCCATACTTCCAGCTCTGCGGCCTGCACTTCATGGATGTCTGCGCTACACCGACAACATGGGTCGCGGTTGAAAGAGCCTGTGCGGAAGGAGCTAGTTTTGGTCCAGGGTTTGGGCGAGTTGCGCTGCCCTGGTCGCCTTCCAGGTCAGCAGAAAGGAGCCAGAACTTATGCCCAAAGCCAAGAAATCCAAAAAACCTGGGGAAGACGGCCCCAAGACCCCAGCGACCCTACCCTGCCTGGCTGACCCATCGCAGCCGTCGGCTCCGAGCTCCCGGGCCCCTGTCGTCAGACAAAACGGTCTGGCTCCTGCCCCTCGGAGCCCTCTCCGGGGCAAAGCTCGGTAGTCTATGGCACAAACCGCCGCTTAGGTTCGATCTTTCCCTGTCAAGAACTCCACCGCAACGTATAGGGCATTGGCGACCACCGTGGCCGCAAGGATGAGGGGTATGGTCATTTCGTGGGTGGGAGGGCGCGCTCCGGGAACATCATCGCACTGAGACGGGCTTGCAGCTCGTGGATGTGCCTACGGTTGGCATGGAAGGCCTCGGTGAGCGGTAGCTTCTGCCCCTCAAGGGTTTCGAAGACCAGCCGTGCCTCTCCATCGTATTCCTCGATAAAGACCCGGAGCATGGACTCCCGTGGAAGACGCCACTCGTGGAAGGCAAAAGGCCACAGGGAGCGCCGCAAAATCACTTCTCGCTCGGTTACCTCGACCTCGTATCGCTCGCCTCGGGTTGCATAGAGCACGAGGAACAGCATGGGCAGGATGAGCCAAGTGGCAGCCAAACGAAAGGTAGCCAACCCTACTAGCAGAGATAGAAGACACGCCACGGCTGCCGCCAGCCGCAAGAAACCCTCCGACAGGGGGATCCCCGGGTAGAATACCAGCGATTGGGAGGGTGCCTCCGCAGGGGCCTGGCGGTAGGGAAGCTCCTCATGGTTCATGGAACGACACTAGCGACGAGGAAGGGCCGAGGGAGGACGTCCTCCGGGAGGAGGAGGCCCCAGAGGACGGCGAGGAGTTTCAACCGCACGAGGGAATTGTTGATCCGCGTGGATACCTGAGGAGTGATCGGAGGCTTCCCCGTGGACGACGATACGGAAAGGAGCTTGCTCCGTCAGTGGTCCTTTCGTCCGAAAACGCCGGAGGAGCTTTCCAGGCTGGGGAATTGGGACAGATTCCTCGGGAGATCCGCCGGTGAGCTGTACCCCTGGGGGGACCGTGGCAGTGATCAGGAGCGGGTAGGCTAGGGGCTGGTTGACATCCAAGGTTAGCTGGAACTCCGTGTCCTGGCCATCGCCTGTAGCGACCTGCTCCAGCGTTACAATCACCGGAAAGCTGGCGCGCTCGTGATCCCCCGGGGCTGCGGTCGAGGCAGAAACCGAGGGCGCGGAAGGAGGGGAGGAGGGGGAGGAGTGGCTGCAGGCCGTCAGAGATGCGGCAAGGCAGAATAGGAGCAGGGGGAGGGGTCGCATGGAGATGTACCGGTTGGGGTGGTCCTGGAGGATTCGAGGAAGCGCCCCTTGGTTGGAGTCGTATTGTACGCTGACGCCGGGTCTGCTGGCGTACACTGGCTGCAGTTTGTTACTGAAGGAGCCTTGTGATGAATTATCCACCTGGGGGGCCGGGCGGTGCTGGTCCTTGGAACAGCGGAAACCCCAGCGGTACGCAGCCGGGTAGCCCCCCGCAAGCCACCGTGACCGATATGCCCATGTACACACCACCGGGGGCTCCTCCGGCTGCAGGCGGCTATCCTCCGGCTGCTCCTGGAGGGTACCCTCCCGCTGGAGGTTTTCCTCCCATCGTAGGGGGGGGCTCACCTGCTGGGGGGGTCCAGCCTCCTCCTCCCGGGGTCGGCCTGATGCCTCCCCCACCCAATCCTTACCCTGGTGCTCCCCACGCTCCTCCTCCCCAGGGCCCCTAGGGCTACAGTCCCCCTCCGGTTGTCCCTCGGGGGTCGAGGGGGGGTCTGGTCGCTGCCCTTGCCGTCTTCGGGGTTCTTGCGGTGGCAGGCGTGAGCTTTGGTGTCTACATGGCTGTCCGGGATAAGGACGAACCTGCGGTTCAGCCCCAGCCTCAGCAGCCGGGTACCACCATAGTCAACGTCCCCGGGATCCCTACGGACTTCCAGATCCCCTCCGGCCTTCCTATCGTCGCACCACCACCAACCACCACGTCGCCGCCGGCTTACACCGCGCCCCCCACGAGCACCACGCAGCCCAAGCCAGCTACTACAGCTACGGCGACGCCGACCACCACGGCTACGGCCACGCCAACCACCACGGCTACGGCTACACCGACCACGACCACGAGTGCTAAAAGCTCCCCCCCCATCACCATCGGCAAGACTGCTCCACCGACCACCACGGGCACTGCTACCAATACCTCCCCTCCCAGTGGCGGTCGTCCCATTCGTATCAAGGGGCAATAAACCGCTTCCTCCCTGACGTGCCTGCATCGGCCTGTCCTCCTCCCTGCGCGCCTGCGCCGATGTGTATGGAAGCTCCTGTTCCTGTCCGGCGTATATGGAGGTTCTGTTCTTGTCTAGAAGCTCCATACGCTATCTGTGCCGCTGACCTTCTTGGCAACGTGAGCGGTTTCTCGGTTTCTAGGAGTTGGCGGAGGCTGGTGAGAATGGATAAGTAGGAGGGGCTTGGGGAAGGTAATTTGAGCCCGGGGAGGGTACCTGGAGTGGGAGGAGGCTCGTCGTATTTGAGGGATTTGTAGGTGATGATGCCCGTGACTGGGTTCGCCTCGACACCCTGGGAGGCCAGGGTAAAGGTGGAGCTGTACTTGCCGACGACAGTGACCTTGGCATCCTTGTTGGGGATGGGGTTGGGCACTTCGGAGCCCCACTTGTTCTTCACCAGCTCTTTGACGTTGGGTCTCTTGTAAGCCTGTACTGCGTCGTAGATATCCGCATAGTTGCCGGCCCAGCCCATAACAGGAATGGAGAGGTGTTCCGGGGCGTTCTTCTCGTCGGCGATCCAGAAAGCGGGGATCGGCGGTGGGTTCTTCTCACATTCAGGCCCGTCTTTCTTCCCGGTCTTGTGGACAGCACAGGGGGGGGCCTCATGGAGGTTGGTCTTGACGATATAGCCAGAGACGGTGATGGATTCTTGCTCCAAGAGCTTCTCGCTGTGGACGCGGCTGCGGAAGTCGTGGATTAGCCCGGCGACGGTGTATACTTCGCCGTTTTTCTTGGGCTTGTTGGAGAGGTTCGGGACATCGGGAAGCTTGACGGGGCGACCGCTGTAGGCAGGCTTGGGCTTGTATTCGTTCTCGTTCCCGCCGCCGCAGCCGGGGCCGACGGCCGCAAAGGAGATGAGAGTGGCGGCCAGGGTAAGGCTAGCGGGGCCCGCGAAGTGGGCTAGGAGGGCGGAGGGGCGGGGCATCGGTGCGGCAACACCGCTATCACGCGGGCGGAACCGACCGCAAGGGTGTCTTGCCAGGGTGGGGAGTCCGGTGGCTTCAGGTGCTTCGTTTCTCGGAATGGAAACCACCATGGTATGCTCGAAAACGCGCCGCTAGGTCACCATGCCCATCTTCCATCACAGCATCAAGCAGGTGCACCTCAAGATCGTCTACTACGGTCCAGGGCTTGGGGGGAAGACCACCAACCTGAAGTATATCCACGGGCACACCCGGAAGGATCTTCGGGGGAGGTTGCTCTCGCTGGCGACCGAAACCGAGCGTACCCTTTTCTTTGACCTGCTTCCCATCGAGCTGGGAGATTTCCGCGGTTATTCCATTCGACTCCACCTGTGCACGGTTCCAGGTCAGATCGCTTACGACGAAACCCGAAAGCTGGTGTTGCGCCATGTAGACGGTGTAGTCTTCGTTGCTGACTCCCAAGAATCTATCCTGGACTCCAATCTGGAGAGTATGGCTAATCTCCATACCAACCTGGAGCTCCTCGGGGAGGATCCGCAGCGCCTCCCACTGGTGGTGCAGTACAACAAGCGCGATCTTCCCACCGCGCTCCCCGTCGACTACCTCCGAGCGATGCTTGGCGTTCCTAAGGAAGTGCCCCAGCATGAGGCTATTGCTCGTGATGGCGTCGGTGTCTTTGAAACCATGAAGACCATCGTCAAGCAGTGCGTACGCCTGCTGGATGAGCCTTCTAAGGCCCCCAGTGGTCGTTCCCCCTCCATTTTGCCGGGTGCCCGCCCCTCCATTCTGCCGGGTGCTCGCCCCCCCGCTGCCCCAGTCTCCCTATGGCCTGAAGAAAACAGCGCCGAGATCGCCATCCCTACGGCATTGGTGCCGCGCTTCCGGGTCGAAGCCATCGACGACCCCTTCACAGACGATCTCCCGTCCCGTCCTTCCTGAGCTACTTCTTGTTGCTCACCTCGATCCGGTCTTCGTGGAAGAATCGATTCATCTGTTCCAGCGCATCGGGCCTCAACCTAAGGTCACCGTGTACCGGGTTCTCCTTGGGTGCCCCCACTGGGTCACGATAGACTTCTGGTGAGATGCCGAAGTCGTAGAGTGCAAATGCGGAGCCGCCGACCACCGGACTCGGAACTTGCGTCAGACCGAAGACAGGAGATGGTGTGGGGGTGATCTGTGGGAGCCCCAACAGACGTGCATGGAGGAAGGAGCCAGAGTTTGGAACCTGCACGTCCCCGATGCCTGCTTGTTGGAGCACATGCCGATCCGGTGGGCTCCCGGGGAGCGGCTCCGCGAGCACATAGTGGGCCCAAAAGGCGGGGTCGATCCGGTCAAAGAGCGGCTGCATTGATGCGGCGTACTTCCGCTGAAGGAGAGGCGATTTCATGCTGCCCGACAGGAGCGCCAGAAAGCTGCTGAAAGGCCGTGCCCGGAACATCATCTGTGTCAGGCTCGCACCGCCGACGTGAAGAACGATCCGTCCCAGGTCCGGGTTGAAGGCAGCGAGGGTTCCCCCCAGAATGTGCCCCTGGCTAATCCCTAGGAAATGGATCCTCGCTGGGTCGAACACTGGGGTGCCTGCGTTGCTGTTTCCCTGGGCATCCTTGGAGGTTCCAGGCTGCCCGTCCGCAGGTCGCCGGAACGCCTCTTGTTTGGGGAACACGGTGCGCATGGCCGCAGTGACCACCGTCCAATTGGCCATGGCTTGGTGGAGTCGGTCGGTGAACAGGAGCGTGTGGCTGGGCTTCTCCACCAGATTTTCGGCTACCCCTCCCACGTCTGCGGTAGACATCCCCCACCAATCGATGGAGACAAAGACCATCGCCATCGTGTTTGCCATCTCCGTGCAAGCATCCCCAATCACTTCGTCGCGGCTCCCGAAGAAGCCGTGGCCAAAGGCAAGTGGTAGCCCTGGGTCGAAGCGATCCCGAAGGGATCGGGGGATCTGTGCCACATACTCCACCTGTGCCTCCCCCTTCTGGGCGACGGCTCCGTCAGGGCCTCGATGGAGCGGTGAGCCGGGCTGATCGTCTTCGGTAAACAGGGGCACCTTCACCTTGCCCCGGATTGTTCGCCATACCTTCGGGTTGTCTGGTGGCTCCTCCACCGAATCGACGGTCATCTCCAAAGTGTTTTTCCCAAGCCAGTCTAGGGTGAGTTCCCGTACACGGCGCAGATCGCGTCCTGTCAGCTCGTCGCTGCCGGTAGTGAAATCCCAGGCAATCTGAAGCTCGTTTCGATCTACCCCAAGCTTGGCAAGAGGGGGGAAGACGGTTTCCTCGTAGCGTGCCAGAAGGGCAGCCAGTTCTGGATCATTGACTCGATCCCGAAGCCTCCGGAATCCCTCCGCTGCCTTCGCCAAGGAACCGTCAGGCCCCTTCACCCGTCGTATTGCAGCAATGTACCGGGTTTTCTCCTTGAGGCCCACCAGCGGGGTGATCACGAGGGCCCGGCGCTCTGGTTGCGGCTCCCGGATATCTACGTCAACGAAGTGGGGAATGAGCACTCCGGTGTCTGCCTCGATCAGCAAAGTAGGACTATCGAGGGTGGCGCTCCGGTCGTAGGGGTCGAGGATCCCGACCAGTCCCTCCATGCTTACCGGGCTCCCCAACAGGGTCATCAGCGTGGGTGTCTTCGAGGCCCCGTCTATGGGCATCCAGTCCCCCACATCTGCGCTTAGCCCATTGTCGTTGAGCAGCTTGCCCGCACCGCTCGGGGCGTAGCGTACACCGGAGGGCATCGCTGCATCCGGTTGGTGATGGAACGAGGACGGATACGGCAGGAAGCAATCCTCGCCGCCGAGGAGTGGCTGGCAGCCCTCAGCCAGCCCTAGCGAGGCTACCGGAGGGTTTGTGGCAGGGGCTTCCTCGCCGTCATTGCCGCATCCAGAGAGGGTGGCCAGGGGGACTGCCGGGGTCAGCGGCCAGAGCATCGCAAGGAGCGCAAGGGTTGCAGGACGCCAGAGGGAGGGGGGGAGATGAAGGTTCATGGTCGATGACCCCACAGCGTAGTAGGAAGTCTTTGAGGTGCCCATGACTGAAGTCTCTTCCCACCCCAATTCCCCTGGATACGAGGCTCGCCCTGGCCTCCCTGTTGTTGACATTTACGAGTACGGGGGCAAGCGCAACGGTGAGCGTCAGTCCCTCAACCGTCGCCTGTTCTTCCAGCTCCTGGTGTTTCGCTCGGCTCGGGATGGCAATGCTCTGGCTGCCGAGCTGATCCAGCGGCTCCGGGCTGCGGAGGTTCCGGGGGTTGTCTACGCCGATACTATGGACCCCCGAGGCTTCGGGCTGCTCACCTGGAGCGAGGCCCCGGAGCAATTTATCCAGCGGGTTCGTCCCCTCTTCTCCACCGTTCTCAAGGATGAGGAGCTTCGCTCCGATGTTGCTATGATCGGTCGCACCTACAGCTCCGGCCACGAGCCGGACCTGGAACACTGGCTCCTCAGGCGCCCTGTGGAGAACGTCACCAACGTCAACTACCCCTGGCATGTCTGGTATCCGCTGCGGCGCATCGGTTCCTTCAACCGTATCGACGCTCATGAGCAGGCGACCATCATGCGAGAGCATGCTGCCCTTGGCATGGCCTACGGGCAGCAGGAGCTTGCTCACGACATCCGCCTAGCCTGCCATGGCCTCGACACCTCCGATAACGAGTTCGTCATCGGCCTTGTGGGACGCGAGCTCTACCCGCTTTCTCACTTGGTACAGGCGATGCGCAAGACGAGGCAGACCGCCGAGTTCATCGCCCACATGGGGCCCTTTTTCGTGGGGCATGTGCTGGCACGGACCTCCCCAGAGAAGGGGTAGCTGATGTGGGGTGGGAGCGCGGCACAGGTCGGTGGCGACGATACGGCGCCAGGAGGCAGTGGCGATACAGGCACCGGCGGTGTCCTGTCAGAGGGGGCGAGGGACGGTGTTGCCTCCAACTCGGAACGTCGATTCGTGGAGCCTGCCGGCGGTGGTTCGGTCGGAAGGGGGCGAGTCTACCCTGGTGGGGTTACCCTAGCGGCCTTCGCGACGCTGGCATTCTTGATGCATCGTCTTTCGATCCTGCTATGTGCTGCCATCGTGGCTCACCCGCGTTCGAACTCCTGCCAGCGCTGCCGGAGGCCCAGCGTCGCCAGGATGCCCACAACCAGCAAGATGGACGGGGCAAGAAGCCAGGGGGGCGGAGCGAAGGCACCGGACATGGCTCTCTCTGGAGAAAAGGAGTTCAAGGCGGTATTCAACTGATGAAGGGGCTCCAGGGTAGCCCAGGCTGCGAGGACCGTGGCCAGGAAGAGCTGGGGATTGACCAAGCGCCGGGTGCGGCGGGCGGCCTCGACCTGGGCCGTGAGCAGCGCCAGCAACAGCAGGGTAGCGGCCCCCGCGAGCCGGTCACGGGCGGCGGAGAGCTTTTTGTGATCTTCCTCTGCCAGAACACGAGCATGGCGTAGGATTCCTTCGTGTCCCAAGTCCTGCTCCCAGCGTTCGAGGAGGACATGGGTCTGTTGTACCAAGGCGAGGGCTTCGGCATCGTGTTCAGACCTGGGCTGGGTCACCTTTCTAGCAGCGAGGTAATCGTTGAGCTTTTGGAGGACATCCTTCTCGGCAGCCTCGCGGGCCCGCAGACCAAGGTGCGTGGCAAGGACGAGCGCGTCTTGAGCGTCACGCTGGCAGACGAAGGCGGTGCCAAGAGCGAGGAGAACAAAGGCGAGGGCCAAGCGGAGGCGCTGAGGGGAAGATATACCAAGGCGAGCCCTGCTTCGCCGCTCGTCGAGAAAACGCATGGGAAGAACCGTACCGCAGTCCAGAGCGAGTGTCTGAGCAGGATGCATCCCGTCGTGTCCCAGCACAGATCATTGCAGAACGGTTTAGGGATTGGACCTGAGGTAGAAAGTACCACACGCAGACTGCTTTGGCGGAGACTCCCATTTGCCTTACGCTGAAAGGCATCGCTTTTTGGAGGGCGCAATGCGCACGATACATTCTTCCCCGCTTCTGACCTTGGCTGTCCTGATCGTGGGCTGCAATGGGCTCCTTGGTGAGGACAGCGTGGGCGATCAGTTTATCGGCTACGCGGGAGCAGCGGGAAATTTCGCTGGGCAGGGGGGGTGGGCCGGAGGGGTCGGTGGGGTTGCAGGGCAAGGAGGCTCCACAGAGGTTGGGGGAGGTCCGGTGACCTGCGGGGACAAGTCCTGTCAATTCCCCGGGGAGAATTGTGCCAATTGCGAGGTGGACTGTGGGCAGTGTGGTCACTGCACCCACGACATTTGCCAGACCGGGGGCCCTTTGAACAACGGATGTGATCCGTGTATTCAGAAGATCTGTGCGGTGGACCCCTACTGCTGTATGACGGCGTGGGATCAGGTCTGCGTGGGGGAAGTATCCTCGGTTTGCGGGATCAGCTGCGGTGGCTCAAGTTGCGGCGACTTGGTGTGTACTCCGGGGGAGAGCTGTCCCCAGTGCCCCGAGTGCTGCCCGGAGCCTTTCTGCGGCGACGGGTTCTGCTCCGGTGCTGAGAGCTGCACCAACTGCAAGGCCGACTGCTGCCCTGGAACGACCTGCGGCAACGGGCTCTGCGAGTTTGGAGAGGACTGCGCCAACTGTTCCTCTGACTGCTGTCCGCCCTCTGTCTGCGGCAACGACTTCTGCGAGCCTGGGGAGAGCTGCGGAACATGCAAGATCGACTGTTGTCCGGCCCCCAACTGCGGCAACGGTGTCTGTGATTCTGGAGAATCTTGTGATGATTGTCAGGTCGACTGCTGTCCGGTCCAGCTCTGCGGCAATGGTGTGTGTGAGGTGGGAGAGAGCTGCGCCAACTGCCATGTCGATTGTTGCCCGGCTGTCTGCGGCAATGGTGTGTGCGAATCGGGAGAGTCCTGCAAGGACTGTCCCGGCGATTGCTGCGCAAACCCCACCTGCGGCAACGGTGTGTGTAACCCAGGGGAAGACTGTAGCTCCTGTCCAGATGACTGCTGTCCTCCTCTCTGCGGGGACGGAGTGTGCACTCCCGGCGAGAGCTGCACCACCTGTCTTGATGACTGTTGTGGGAAGCCGCTCTGTGGCAACAACCTCTGCGAAGTGGGGGAGAGCTGCCAGGGATGTCCTGGGGACTGCTGCCCCGTGGTCCAGTGTGGAGACGGCTTCTGCCAGTCCCCTGCAGAAAGCTGCGGCTCTTGCCCGATCGACTGCGGTTCTTGCCCGGTCTGCGGCGATGGTATCTGTGTCCCGGGGGAGATCTGCCCCCAGTGTCCCGAGTGCTGCACCCCTGCCTGTGGCGATCAGATCTGTCAAAGTCCTTCCGAAAGTTGTGCGAGTTGCCCTACCGATTGCTGTCCGAACATCAACTGCGGCAACGGGTTCTGTGATCCGGGAGAGAGTTGCCAGACCTGCCTGATAGATTGCTGCCCGGCGACTTGCGGCAACAAGGTTTGTGAGCCGGGAGAGAGCTGTCAGGAGTGTCCAGGGGACTGCTGCGTTGGACCTAAGTGTGTCAACGGGCTCTGTGATCCGGGAGAGAGCTGTCAGACCTGTCAACCCGATTGCTGTCCGTCCCTCTGTGGTAACAAGTTCTGCGATATTGGGGAGAGTTGCGCTAGCTGTCCCGGTGATTGCTGCCCTGCCTCTATCTGCGGGAACAAGGTGTGCGATCCAGGGGAAAATTGCGCTAGCTGTCCCGGCGATTGCTGCGTCGGTCCCGCCTGCGGCGACCAGGTCTGCGGTGCAGATGAAACCTGTGGGACTTGCCCCAAAGATTGCGGCTCTTGCGGGTGCACCCACAGCCCCTGCGAAACCGGTGCTCCCCTCGGGGCTGATTGTTCCCCTTGCACCAAGACCGTCTGCCTCGGAGATCCCTCCTGCTGTGCTGTGGCTTGGGATGAGCCCTGCGAGATCGCTGCGGGGCTCCTCTGTGAGGAGTGTGGCCAGGGGGGCTCGGCTGGGGCAGGTGGAGCCGCCGGTGCCGCAGGGGGTGGGTCCGGTGGTGCTGCTGGTGCAGGGACAGGCGGTGCCGCAGGAGGCGGAGCCGCTGGAGCTGCTGGTACTGGAGGGGGGACAGCAGGAGTGGGGGGGAATCTGCCCTGTGGCCAGGATCCGAACGTCGATGGTGACAAGGACGGGTGGACTCCGGCAGAAGGGGACTGCAACGACTGTGATCCCAATGTGAATCCGGGAGCCGTTGACATCCTCAACTATGTGAAGGGGCCGGATGGGCAACCCACCTCGATCCCAGTGCCAGACAACCAGCAGGTGGACGAGGACTGCTCTGGCAAGGCGAGGCTCCCGTCGGACAACACCTCCTGCGATTCAGGTCTGGGGCCGGACGCACTGAGTCCCTATGATGCAGCGAGGGCGATGGGGTTGTGTAACCTTCAGATTCCCGAGAACCCGCCGAACAAAAAAGACAAAAAATGGGGCGTGCTAGAGGCCAAGTTCAGCGATATCGCTGGACCTTATCTTAACAGCCCGATCAAGCAATCAATTCAGCCGCAAAATCTGAATTTCGGCCTGCTTCCTTCCTTTGGAGCAGCAACCGTGCCCTTTGAGGGACAACGGCTCTTCGCTCTATCGTCGGGTCAGGCGCGGGCGCCGGGGCAGGCAGGATACCTGGCTCAATTCCAGAACAATTTGGACAAGGGGTACACTTCCCCCTTCCCCCAAGGGTTCCCGAAGGATGGTACCTGCGGCACCACGGGCACGCCTCACGATGGTGTAGCCCTGGATCTCAAGATCCGTGTGCCCACCAATGCTAAGTCGTTCAGCTTCCAATTCCGCTTCTTTACTTCCGAGTACCCCCAGTTCACCTGCCAGGTCTACAATGATGTCTTCGCTGTGCTGATGGATCCGAGTCCGCTTCCGGCGAGCCACCCGATGTTCCCCAATATTGCCTTCGAGAAGGCGGCGAATGGTCAGCTCAACGTCATCGGCGTCAACAATCAGTCGTTCCTGACCGCATGTTCCCAGTCGCCTCAGGCTCCTGGCTACGTCAACTGTCAGGGTCAGGGGGATCTGCAAGGGACCGGCTTCGAGGGGCACGCCGCCTCTGCTTGGCTCCGCTCCTTGTCCCCGGTCACCCCAGGGAGCATCATCCGCCTCCGTTTTGCCATCTGGGATTCGTCCGATGGCGTCTTTGACTCCACCGTCGTCGTCGATGACTTCCGTTGGCGCGCCGAGGAAGGGCAAGTGGGCACTGTCATCACTCCCTAAACACTCCCCGAATTCTGACCTTGTCCTGGGCTCAGGGGAGTTATCCCCCGCGGACGAGGCGGCTGAGGCGTTCGCCGGCAACACGGCCGAGTTCTTCGGCTCGACGAGTGGCCAGCATCGTGTCGCCAATATCGTCTAGGAAGAGGAGGAGGGCAAGACGCCCCTGGACGCGAAGGGGAGAGACGGCAACCTCGCTGGCAATACCACCCATAACGCTGAGGAGTTCGGCATGGACGCTGTTGGCAGGGAGGGGGCCAAGGTAGAAGCCGGTGGCAGCGGCAGTGGCAAAAATGCTGGGAACGTCCGTGGGAATACGGATCCCACGAAAGGCTTCTGGGTCAGCCAGAGTTTCATTGCAACGCCAGCCCTGGTACTCGGTTTTGCGGACGACAAAGGTGCCGGTGCGGCCGGCGAGCATGGCGAGACCGTTGAGGAGCAGATCGATCACCTCATCGCGGCTGGTGGCATGTCGGATGGCATCATAAAGGGGGCTTGGGTCCGGGAAAGGGCCGCGGGGGGCATGAGGGGAAAAGGGACCGGAAGGACGATCGGTGGAGGAGCGGAGAGCGCCCATTGAGTTATTTACAGGAAGGCTCTCGGAGCGGCGTACCAGAGGGATGGGGGGTTCCGAGGGCACACGGAGCTGGGGGATGGAACCAGCAGTGGCCTCGATCTGGGAGCGGAGGAGGTACGGAGGGGTGCGGCGTGCGACCCGGTCCTGGGCGGGTCGAGGAGGTTCAGGTAGGGGGCGGCTCTCCTCCAACCTGCGCAGCGCTTCCTCAAGGGCGGTCAAAGGGGCACGAATCAGACGGATCGGGGTTTGGAGATGGTAGCCAAACTCCCGTGCCACGTGGGGGTCGCGGGGATCAAACGTGGCCACGTCGACGGTACGTGTCAGCACATCCTGGCGAATTGGGAGGGCAAGGAGCGCGCGGCAGAGGCCAGAGGGAAGGGCCTCGACGAGCCGGGTCACTGGGGCAACGGTACGGACAAAGGGAGCATCGCTCTTGGCAAGCTCATCTTCCAGAGACTGGGAGCCGGGTAGGCGCAGATCGCTCAGCAACCGGGCCAGCGGCACGCGGCGCGTTACATGTTGAAAGAGTACATGCTGGACCTCCTCGCGCTGCACGAGCCCGAGCGCTAGGAGCTTGCGGGTAAGATCAACCGACAAGGGAGATCCAGTGTACCATGTACCCCTTGATCAGGGGCTGTTCTTGGCGGTGGAGAACTGGAAGACTACCTCGTTCTTGCGGACCAACCCCAGCTCGTCTCGGGCAATTCGCTCGACGGATTCCGGGTTGTCCTTGAGATTCTGTACACTCCTGTGCAAAAATTCGATTTGTCGTCGCTGCTCACCGTTCTCCCGGTGAACT
This sequence comes from Polyangiaceae bacterium, assembly GCA_025057345.1. Lineage (GTDB taxonomy): Bacteria > Myxococcota_A > Polyangia > Polyangiales > Polyangiaceae > JANWXX01. The sequence goes on from JANWXX010000028.1 coordinate 13,986, forward strand.
TGTGCCAACTCTTGTTCCAGGGCCTGGAGCCTAGGGAGTCCTTCTGCAGAGAGGATCATCGCCGGGGCCCCTACCACGGCCACGATGAGGATAAGCGCGGGGAGCGTACGCTCCAAAACCAAGGCCATCATGTCTTCACTTGTGGCATACGCAGAGGCAAGAGGGCGAAATTTTGTGCGGAGGATGTGGCAGGAGGACGCCTGTCGAGGGTAGCATCGCCGCTCGCTGCGGCCCTAGGGATGGCCGTAAGCCAAGAGCGAGCGAGAAAGCACGACATGGAGATGGACGTCCTGTGCGGTGAGCTAGAGCGGCTTTTTTCCTTTGAGGAGATGGGGGAGCTCTCAAGAGTGGTGCTTGGGTTGAGTCCGGAGGATGTGGGGGGGGGGACTGCCACGGCCTCCTTCGCTCGTGCGTTGGTGGAGCGCTGCCGGGTTGAGGAAAGCCTGGATGCTCTGGTGGACGCCATCGTCGCCCTACGTACCGAGGTGGATCCGCGGGTTCGGGACGCCACCATCCACGGTTTTCCGCTGGTGGATGAGCTAGGCACTGGCTCTCAGCTGGGCCCCTTCACCATCACGAAGAAGATCGGCGAGGGCCCTCTGGCCCACACGTATCATGCTCACCGCAATGGTTCGGAGGTGGTGCTACGTGTGCTCCGCTCAGAGGTCGCCTTTGACCTGCGCAGGGTTCGTCGCTATGCCACCCATGTTCGTTTGATCCACCGGCTCAAACACCCCGGACTCCCCTCCGGTGGCTTCGTCGAGCAGGTCGAGGGGCGTATCGTCATGGGCTACTCCTTCTTCGAGGCCCAGTCTCTGGCCGCACGTTTGGGCCGCTCCGGTCCCCTCCATATCAATGAGGCACGCCCCATCCTCAAGGGAATCCTCGAGGTTCTTGCGCTGCTCCATGAAAAGCGCTTGGTGCACGGTAATCTCAAGCTGGAGAATGTACTCCTAGAACGCTCTCCTGACGGTGCAACTCGTGTTTATGTGGTGGATGCCGGCGCTGACCGACTCCGACGCAGGGCCCGTGCCGCTGGCGATGTGCTCGGCATGGTGGTGACTCCCAAGATCGCCGCTCCCGAACTCCATCGGGGCAAGGTTGCTGACCCTCGGAGCGACGTCTATGCCTTCGGCATACTCCTGTACGAGGTGCTCACGGGGAAGGCTCCGTTCCTGTCCACATCGCCAGTAGAGGCAGCACTGCTTCACTTGAACAAGGAGCCTGAACCTCCTTCGCTTGTAGCTCCACGAGGTTGGATCACCAAAGACCTTGATGGGTTCCTTCTGTCCTTGCTCAAGAAGGAGCCTACCGATCGGCCGAAGGATGGCAGAGCTTTGCTGGAGGCTGTCGAGATGCTAGGGCGTACTTCGGCTCAGCGTTCGACACCAAAGATGTCAGAGGAGCAGCTCACCGAGCTGATCGACGGACTGGTGGCGGCCCCAGAGGATGAGGAGGCTGCGCTGAAGCTGGAGAGCGCAGTGGAGGAAGGGGCCGACGGCAGGAAAGTCGCTGAGGCGTTCGCGATGGCGGCAGACCAGATCGAAGGGGAAGGCGCGGACAAGGTAGAGTCCAAGAAGTCGCTGCTTTTCCGAGCGGCAAGGCTCTATGAGTCCTCGCTGAAGGATCTGGAGAAGGCCGAGTATGTCTATGGGCAGATCGTAGCGATAGACCCTGGGGACGACATCGCTCAAGTCGCTCTGGAGGATCTACGCCGCCAGCTCGGTAAATACGAGGAGCTGGTGGAGATGCTGGTGGCCCGTAGCGAGCAAGTGACCGGAGTCGACCGGGCGCGTGCTATGGCGGAGATCGGGCGGCTCTATGCTCACGAGCTGGACGACAAGGAACAGGCGGTGGTGGCCTATGCTCATGCCTTGTCAAACGACCCGACCCATGGAGAGCTCGCATTGGAACTGGAGCGTCTGGCAGGTACAGACCTAGCGTTGTGGAACGAGGTGCTTACGGTACTCTCCCAGGCGGTCCAGGGGGAGATTACTCCGGAGTCTCGCAATGCGCTGATGCTGCGGCTTGGAGGGTGGTATGGGGCAAAGATCAGCCGGCCAGATCTGGCATTGGCCTGCTTTCAGAGCGTGGTAGCAGCAGAACCGTCCAATGATGCAGCATTGGAGGGGATGGCCAACATCTACCGCACGGCGCAGCAGTGGCCTGAGCTGGGGACGGTGTTGTTGCGTCGAGCCGATGTGGCCCCGAACCCGACGCGTGCCAGAGATTTTCGGGCAAAAGCAGCGGAGATCCTGGATACGAAGCTCAACGAGCCGTTGCGAGCTAAGGACATCTACGAGCAGATCCTCGCGGAAGACCCAACCCATGAGGCTTCCATCGAGGCACTCGCGAAAATCTACGAACGCACCGGGGATAACCAGAACCTGGTAAGGATGTTGGACAAGCAGGCAGAAGCCCTCCGCGGGGAGGAGCGAGCCCGGGTGCTCTGCCGCATCGCTGAACTGTACGAAGGGCAGCTGGACGATCTGACCGAGGCCATCAAGCGCTTCGAGGCAGCCCTTGCCGTCAATGATCGTTACCTCGACGCTCTCAAGGGCCTCGACCGAATCTTCAATCGTACCGGTCGTTACAAGGATCTACTGGCTAACCTCGAACGCCAGCTTCACATTGCAGCTACACCGCGCCAGAAGATTAACCTCTTGGAGCGCATAGCCGCGATCCACGACGAGGAGTTCCTTGATCACCGGGCTGCCTCCGCGGCCTATGAGCAGATCCTCCAGATCGATGGGGCCCACGAGAACAGCTTGACAGCGCTGGTACGCCACTACCGTGCTCTCGACCGCTGGGAGGACGTCGCTGCCCTCTATGAGCGTCACCTGAAGATTGCGGAAGGGCAACGGCGCATTGAATTGCTCCTGGCTCGGGGCCGTGTTCTGGCAGACCAGGTAGGAAGCCCTGAGCGAGCTATGGCCGCTTACGAGGCGGTACTGGAGCAGCAGCCGGATCACAGCGGGGCCCTTGAAGCCCTCGCCCGGCTCCGAGAAAAGAGCGGTGACGCCATGGCGGCGCTAGGAGCTATCGAGGCCCTTGCTGCCAAGGCTACCACCCCCGAAGCCAAGGCGGAACAGTGGCTCCGCGCTGCCAAGCTTTTGGAGGCTCGCGGTGACCGAGATGGCGCCATTGAGCGTTATAAGGCTGCCCTGGATGCAGATCCGAAGAACGCTGCCGCTACGGCAGCACTCCGGGCTGCCTACGCTGCTCGCGGAGATGCCGCGAGCGCTGTCGAGCTGATTGCCCGTGAGATCGAGAGTGCCGAAGGCAATCTTTCCAAAGCGCGTCTCTACGGCGAGATGGCTCGTCTCCTCCGGGACCGAGTCAAGGATGACAGCCGTGCAGCCGAGGCAGCACGAAAGGCTGTCGATCTCGACCCAACGGCCATCGATGGCCTGTTGGTATTGGGTGACCTCGCCTTCGAGCAAGGGCGCCCGCTGGAGGCTTCGAGACACTTCGAGTCGCTAGTGGCTCGTACGGATGTCCTCCCGAAGGCAGACGCCGTTCGGGTGTTGGTGCGCTACATTGATGCCTTGTCAAAAACCGGATCCACCGAGAAGGCGCTGATGTCCGTGGATACTCTCCGCAAGCTCGCTCCTGATGACGGCGAGGTGATTGGGAGGGTTGCACGGGTGCTCTTTGAGCATGGAGAAGCCAGACACGCCTTCGAAGTCAACCTGGAATTCTTCGAACGTTTTGGCGAGCTGCTCCATGGGACGGAGCGAGCTGAAGCTCTCTATCGTCTGGGGGAACTTGGGCGTAAACTGGGAGATCTTGATCGGGCTATCGCCTGGCTCCAAGAGGCAGCCGAGTGCGATCCATCCCTCGCTGCCCCAGTGGAGGCTCTCTCCCAGGTCTATGGAGATAAGGGTGACTGGGAGGAGGTCATCCGGATCAAGCACCGGCGCCTGGATGTAGTGAGTGACAGCGCTAGGAGCGAACTGCTGATAGAGATTGGTGAGATTCTCGCGACCAAGATCGGTGACCGGACAAGGGCCGCAAAGAGCTACGTGGCGGCCCTTGAGGATCGCCCGGACGATCGGAAGCTGCTGATGAAGTTGATGCAGCTCTACAGTGAGGACAAGGATTGGACCAAACTGGTAGAGATCGTGCTCCGCTTCGCTGATTTCGCCGATGAAGCAAAAATCAAGGCCAAATACATCCATACCGCAGCTAACATCTGCCATCGACAGCTCGGCGACCTGGATGCAGCCCTCAACTATTACACGCAAGTGCTCGCTCTCGATCCAACCACCCCCAAGGCTCTCCAGGATGCTACGGATCTACGGCGCGAGAAGGGAGATTGGGCTGGGGTCGAGCAGCTCCTCCGCATGCAGCTTGAGAACACGCCTCCTCATGAGTCCGACAAGATGGTGGCACTCTTGGATCAGCTCGGGGAGGTCTACCACAAGCATCTAGGTGACATAGATCAGGCGATTGAGGCCTATGAAGCTGCCCAGGATCTAGACCCGGATAACCGCGAGCGTAACGAGCGCCTCGCCGATATGTATGCCTCCGATCCAAGTAAGTACCTGGAAAAAGCGGTGGCTGCCCAGCGGTCCATCCTCCAGCGGAACCCCCACAAACCTGAGGGATACAAGCTGCTCCGTCGCCTCTACACCGAAACCAAGCGTGCCGACTGTGCCTGGTGCCTTTGCCAGGCCCTCTACATCCTCAACCTCGCAGAACCGGATGAGGAGCGATTCTTCAAGCGGATGCGGGCCGATGGGCCTGCTCCTGCCCAAGATCGTCTCTCCGATGAGGACTGGGCTCTTCGCATTCGGCATCACGATGCCGACCCACTCGTCACCGCCCTTTTTGCCCTCATCGAGCCGGCGATCCTCACGCGCTCCCAGCCCCTGGAGGCCATGGGTTACGATCCGCGCTATGCGGTGGACCTGTCTCTCCACCCCTATGCGATGTCCCAGACGCTTTACTACGCGAGCGGTGTCCTCGGGATGATCCCTCCGCCTACCTTCCAAAACCCCAACGACCCCGGCGGCCTCTCCTTTGTTCATGCCCAGACCCCGGCGCTGGTCCTTGGCCATGCAGCCCTTGCTGCAGACGCCCCGCCCCAAGCCATGGCTTTCCTCGCAGCGCGCCAGCTCGCCTACTTTCGACCGGGGTTCTATACCCGTTACCTCGTCCCCACCAACACCGGGCTCAAGTCCTGGCTCTTTGCCGCCATTAAGCTCATCGCCCCTCAGTTCCCCGTTTCCCCTGACATCGAGGGTCCCGTGAAGGACAATATGGATTTGCTCTCCAAGCATTTCCACGGCCCCGCGCGCGACCACCTTGCCAGCCTGGTTACCAAGATGCTCCAGGGCGGTGGTTCCCTTGATCTCCGTCGCTGGGTTTCTGCCATCGATTTGTCTGCTGATCGTGCCGGCTTCCTCCTTGCCCATGATCTGGAGGTGGCTGCCGAGCTGATCAAAGCCAGGGAGGAGCCGACTCTCCCAGCACGCGAGCGCCTCAAAGAACTGGTGCTCTTCTCCGTCAGCGAGGAGTACTTTCACTTGCGGCGCAAGCTCGGTATCGCCATCGATTCTTGAAGGCCCTCTAAGGCTCTCGCGTTACTCTTAGGAGTTACGCACCCAGGGCCAAGTGCCGAGGAACACTGGGGTTTGCAAGAAAGGTCCGAACCGCCTCGCGCACAATCGACCTCTTCGTTTCATACCAGCTTACTTC
>JANWXX010000290.1 GCA_025057345.1 Polyangiaceae bacterium
CGTGCGTGAGGCCATCCGGACCTTCCTTGCAAACCCCAGTGTTCCCAGGCACTTGGCCCTGGGTGCGTAACTCCTATAAAGTTCTGGGCGCAGTTCACAGGGAGATCGTTACTTTTCAGCAACAGAATGCATCGCTCACGCTCTCCGTCCGCTCTGCCCCCGTTGCACCGCAGAACCAATCAGGTGCGCTAGCCGTAGCGCCTCCGGCACATTCCCCCGATCCGATAGTCGGGTCAGTGCCCGAGCGATCTCTGCCGGACCAGCTCCCACTGCTTGGAACACAAAGGAACCTACTTGGTGGATCTCCCCCCCTTTGCGAAACAGCTCCATACGCTCCGCTGGCCTCGTCAATCGTTGGAGTGCTGCCTCCACCGCCGCCAGGTTGGGAAGCCTGCGCATCACGGCAACGCAGGGACGCTCCAGGGTCGCCGCAAGCCGCGGCAAGTCGACCACGTTGAACCCGCCGAAGGCGAGCCCATCCAAGAGAACCAGATGAACCTGCGGGAGAAATTTTCCTCCGATCAGCAGCCGGCAGATCTCATTGGTGGCTCCCCAACCGTCGCGTCGCACCTGACCCCAAACCATCCCCTCGAAGCGAGTATTGGCACAAATCACTCCACAGATTGGAACTCGTGCCCCAACTACCTTGCGGAAAGGAGCATCATCAAAGCCCACAACCCGAAGCGTCCGATTAGGCGCAGGAAGGCGCATCAGTCAACGGTACTACGATTCTCCTTGCCCACCCCAGGAGTACCAGATAGCCGGGCTGCCAGCAGTGCCTCGGCCTTCTCTCGTGCAGGAGCCAGATCCTCGTCCATCTCTCGCAAGAGCTGCTTGGCCTCAGCGCGGTAGCGCGCAGATAGCTCCTTGAAATCTTCGTCAGAGATCTTGCCTAGCGCATGCTCCCGCTGAAGATCTTTAAGAGCAAGGAGGATTTTTTGTTTTCGCTCCTGGAGAGGGGACGGAGCGCCAAGATCGATGGCCTCGTGGAGGGAAATCGGAGCATCGCCCGCTAGTACCCGGAGGCTGTTCCAGAGGCCGGCAATGGCGGCAAGGAGGGCGCCCCCGGCAAGCGCCAGCACGGCTGCTCCGGGGCCTCGGAGGACACCTAGGACGACGGCTCCCAGCAGCACTGCTACTGGAGCAATGAACGGGGTGCGAGCGAGCAGCGCATCCAACCAAGCATCGAACGAGGAGGTAGGTTCAGCCATCGAGACGCTCTAGCTCCTCGTCCAGCTTGCGGTCGTAGTCATCAGGAGAGTCGACGCCCGCAGCAGCAGAAACTTCAGCAGCACCAGCCTTCTTCCAGCGACGGAGCAGCATAGCCACCCCGATACCAGCCATCACCACGCCAAGTACAGGAACCACCCAGATAGCACTCAGCTTGCCCTTATTTGGTGGCACTGCCAGAGCCGCAGTGCCGTAACGAGCTACATAATCGTCGAAGATTTGCTGATTGGTAGCGCCAGACGCCATCATCGCACGGATGTGGGTTCGCTCTTCCTCGGCCGTGGAGCAGACGCAGTTGTCGAGCGGCAGGCGAGCGCAGGCACCACACTGACAGAGGAGCATCGGGAAAACCTCGCGTTCCTGGGGGGAGCGCATCTCCACAGTGCCTGCATGGAGCGACGAGGAACCTTGAGCAAAGGCGCGAGCAGGGGTCGACGCAAGAAGCAGTGCGAGGAAGAGGGAGGCGGTGAAGGAACCTGCAGCACGAACGTAGGCCCAAGCTCCCGACTCCCCGAGGGCCAGATCGGGCCAGAGACAGATAGCGCTACCAAAGATGACGACGATAAGGCCAAGCCAAATGTAAGAAACCAGCGGATTGATATGGATCTGGAAAGTAGCCACCTTGGTCTGCGGATTAGCGGAGCCCAGCACCAGGTAGATATCATCACGGAAGGTATGGATCATCGCCACCTCGGAGGTAGGCTGCTCTGGCATTTTCCGATAGATAAATTTGGCAGGGCTGGCGATGCCCAGAGAGCCACCGCTCACCCGATCCACTTTGAGATCTGCGAACACCATTCGCTTGGAAGGATCGACCTCCATACGGGAACCTTGGTAGGTAAAGCGATAGCTATCGACTACGAAGGTTTCTCCGGGACGGAGTGCGGTTTCCTTGTCGACGCTCCACACCTTGCCGGTGAAACCAACGAACATCAACGCGATGCCCGCATGGACTACATAGCCACCGTAGCGCCGGCGCCCTTTGCTCACCAGCCTGAACAAGGCTCCCAGTATACTCTCTTCGGGACGGGATGAGCGTCGAGCTTGAACCCCGCGGACAAACTCCTGAGCGATCACCGCAAAATTGAAGGCGCAAAGTGCGATGCTCATCAGCGGAAGGCCCGAGCCCAGCACTTGCAGGATCACCCCGAGGAAGCCTGGGTAAATCGCAGGAGAGGGGACGAGCGCAGGGAAGCCCAATGCACCTCCCAGAATCAGGTGGGCTACGGACACGACAGCAGTGACCAGAAGCGGGATCTTGAAGGCTCGAATCAGTGCGTCGCGACTGGTCTTACGATAGCCAAAGAGAGGGCCTGCGCCCATCAACGCAAAAACCGCCAACCCTGCAGGTACCACCCAGCGGTTGTAGAAAGCAGGACCGACGGTGACCGGCTCTGACCACAACTCGCTGAGTTTGGGGAATACCGTAGCCACAGCAATGAAAGTGGCGATCCCGAGCAGTGCCCAATTGTTGAAGACGAAGAGCGCCTCACGGGAAATTACGGTTTCGATGCACCCTTCCGCTCGCAGCAACGGTAGTCTCCAGATGATCAGACCTGCCGACGTCGCAAGGATAAGCCCCATGTAGACGACGAAGTACTTGCCGATGTCGCTCTGAGCAAAGCTATGAACACTGGCGATCATTCCCGATCGCGTCAGGAACGTGCCGAAAATCGTCAAGAAGAAGGTCATGCACACCAGGGCCACGTTCCATACTTTGAGCATCCCTCGACGCTCCTGAACCATGATCGAGTGCAAGAAGGCGCTTGCCGTGAACCATGGCAGGCAGGCAGCGTTTTCCACCGGGTCCCAGGCCCAGTAGCCACCCCAGCCCAGCTCCTCATAAGCCCAGAGCATCCCCAGCCCATTGCCGATGCTCAAGAATAGCCAAGCAAAGAGCATCCACTTACGGGATGCGGCGATCCACTCGTTGTCAAGGCGCCCCGTCACCAGGGCCGCCACCGCAAAGGCAAAGGGGACTGCGCACCCCACAAAGCCCGTATAGAGGCTGGGCGGATGAATCGCCATATAGAAGTTCTGAAGAAGCGGATTGAGCCCTTCTCCGTCGGGCCTGGCTCCGGCCAAGGATGTCCAGAAGGGGTTGGCCGCAAATAGCATGAGCACCCCGAAAAACCCAAGGATGCTCATCAAGGTGGCGATTACATACGGCTGGAGCTCCCGGTAGCGCCCTTTCATCCATGCGATGCAAGCCACGGTGTACACCGACAGGAGGAACGACCACCAGAGCAGCGATCCATCCTGCCCCCCCCAGAGCGAGGCAAACAAGTAGGGAAGCGGCATGCTGCGGTCGCTGTACCGCGCCACGTAGCGGATGCGGAAGTCGTGGGTGACAAATGCATAGGCGAGTACCAGGGTCGCCAGCGCCACCAGGGACACGGTGCCGTAGGCACCGAGCCTGGCAGCCTCCAGCAGGCGTGGACGTCGGCTCTTTCCAGCGACAAGCGCCACCGCGCAGGTATATGCCGCACTCACCAGGACAGCATAGAGAACGCCGGTCCCGAACTCAGGCAAGGACTCCAACATGAGATGCTCCGCAGCCTAGCGCAGCCCCTTGCTTGCGGCACGCAGACCCTTGGCGTCACCAAGCGCTCGAAGGCAACTTGAAGCTTCCCCCCCCTGGGTTCATGAGGACGCACGGTTTGTTGGAGGAAGCCTCCTCTTCAACCCAAGGCTGCCTGACCACACACGCTGTACCGCCCCCTTGCCTGGCGCTTCATCTTTTCCCGGAAAAAGAACGCTGCTACGCCCATCCTTATGACGACGCAAAGAACCTGGGGTGGCCGCTTCGAGGCTACCCCTGCGGAGGCCATGCTACGCCTCTCCGCCTCCGTCGACGTGGATCGCACGCTGTGGCGCGATGACATCGAAGGGTCCATCGCCCATGCCCGCGGGCTTCATCGGGCCGGGGTTCTCACCGAGGACGAGCTGGTCGCCATTGAGGAGGGTCTACGCAAGGTCGGTGCCGAAATTGAGCGAGGGACTTTCTTCTGGGACCCATCCAAGGAGGATGTCCACATGAACATCGAGGCCAGGCTCATCGAACTAATTGGCCCGATTGGAGGGAAGCTCCATACAGGTCGATCCCGCAATGATCAAGTGGCCACAGATCTAAGGCTCTATACTCGGCGTCGTTGCGGCGAGATCCTTGAGTGGCTGGCAGCCCTCCGCGGAGCCATTCTCGATCAGGCAGTGCGCCATGTGGATACCCTACTCCCAGGGTACACCCACCTGCAGCGAGCCCAGCCAGTCAGGCTCGCTCACCACCTGCTTGCCTGGCAGGAGATGTTGGAGCGGGATGCTGGCCGAGTGGCTGATGCACGGCGGCGATTGAATGAGCTACCGCTTGGCTCCGGCGCCATCGCCGGAACCACCTTCCCGATCGACCGGGAGCAACTTGCAGCCGAGCTGGGCTTTGAACGACCCACTCGGAACAGTATTGACGGGACGGCTAGCCGAGATTTCCTCATGGAGACGGTGAACGCACTGGCGATCCTGGGGGTTCACCTGTCACGGATTGGGGAGGAGCTGGTGCTCTGGTCCTCTCAGGAGTTCGGCTTCGTGGAACTCTCGGACACCTTCTCCACAGGTTCTTCCATGATGCCGCAGAAGAAGAACCCAGATGTAGCGGAGCTGGTCCGAGGGCGGAGTGCTCGAGTCATCGGCCAGGCGGTGGCCCTGATGGTGCTCGAGAAGGGTTTGCCTCTGGGATATAATCGAGATCTCCAAGAGGATAAGCCATCGCTCTTCGACGCAGTAGAAACTACGGTGACCTCGCTGGAGGCACTGACGGGAGCAATTGCTTCGGCAACCTTCCGACCAGATCGCATGGTTTCAGCGCTAAGGCACGGCTACGTAGGAGCAACGGAACTGGCCGATTACCTAGCGTTGCGGGGAGTACCTTTCCGGGAGGCCCACGAAGTCATTGGGCGATTGGTCAAACTGGCGCTCCAGCAAGGAGTCGGGCTGGAAGAGCTACCTCTCACGACGTTGAAGGAGGCCCACGAAGCCTTCGACGAGGGAGCCTATCGAGTGCTCGACAACGAGTTGGCTGTGGAGCGGCGTGGGCTCCTCGGGGGGCCTGCGCGGGCGCGCGTGCTGGCAGAGATCGAAGCCGCCAGGGCAAGGCTTGCCGGCTAAATACATGAGGGGTGGGCAAGAGGGGCTTACTATGGTTTGATTTCTGGTGATGCAGCTCGATTTTGCCGCAAGAGAACTCACCATCAAACTCGTCTATTACGGCCCGGCCCTCAGCGGCAAGACGACCAACCTCCAGGTTCTCCATGAGCTCTCGACGGATGAGACAAAAGGGCGATTGATGACCCTGGAAACGAGAGACGACCGGACTCTTTTTTTCGACCTCCTCCCATTGACCTTCAAAAGCGACCGTGACTTCTCCGTACGACTCAAACTCTACACAGTACCGGGGCAGGTCATCCATGCTTCGACCCGAAAGCTGGTGCTCCAGGGGGCCGATGGGGTGGCCTTCATCGCGGACTCCCAAGTCAGCGAAACTCGGAACAACGCCGCCTCCTTCAAGGATCTTAAGGAGAACCTCAGAGAACAGGGGATCGAGTTGGGAAGGATGCCCCTGGTGATTCAGTTCAACAAGCAGGATCTCCCTACAGCACGCTCGGAGTTGGAGATCATTGCCCAGGCTCAGCGAGGCAAGGAACCGGTGTTTTGCGCCTCTGCCGTCCAGCACCGGGGCGTCATTGAAACCTTCGTAGGTCTTCTCTTCCTCACCTGGCAGTCTCTCGACAAAACCCACGGACTCAGCTCCAAGGTGGGCCTGGATCGAGATAAATTCTTCCGGGACATTACCAATCGCTTCCGTGGAAAACGTCCCCTCTTGGAGCTACTTCAGAGCGCCCATACTGCACAGGGCCGCGAACTAAGCAAGGAGCTCTCACCGTGAGCCAGGAGATCGTCGAAACCGCTCCAGGGGGGGTCGCCGCGATCGATGAGGTACCCCGTCTCGACCAGCTTGTCGACCGTAAGGGACTAGGGGATCTGGTCGTCTCCCTCATGGACCTCGCCGGCGTTCCTATGCGGTTGTTCAGCTCTGAAGGGGTACTCCTCGCCGGTACGGAGGAGGAACCTGCCTTGTTCCGCTATCTCGATGGGCTCCCAGGTGGTCGCACGG
>JANWXX010000291.1 GCA_025057345.1 Polyangiaceae bacterium
CAGAGGGAGCATAAGGACAAATCGGGCTCCCTGGGGCCAAGAGGTATCTAGGAAGACATCTCCTCCGTAGGAGCGGGCGATCTCCCGTACGATGGTTAGACCTAGGCCTGTCCCTTGACGCTCTCCAGCTTGCTCCTTGGAACCCCGAAGAAAGGGGAGAAGAGGTTCGGGATGTCCTGAGGGGAAACCCCCTTGCCTTGGTCGCAGACGGCCAATTCCACCTGATCTCCTCGCCGGGTACCCTGGATGGTGACAACCCCCTTCGGAGGGCTGTGGGCGACCGCATTGTCAAGAAGGTTACACAGTGCTCTTGCGAGGTGTGCCCGACTGCCTCGTACTACAGTACCCTGATCTCCGCGAAATCTTCTCGGAACTCCACACGCTGGACCTCCGCGGGTCCACGAGCCATCCTCAGGGCTTCTCGCACCAGCTCCCTGGGGGGAGTACTGCTCTCCCTTGGGGCAATCCAGCCCTGGATACGGGTGAGCACCAGCAGATCTTCGGCGAGAGCGATCAGAGATTCTACCTCGCCCAGGGACTCCTCCATGATCTCCCGGTACTCGTCCGCCGAGCGGGAGCGGCGTAGGGCGAGCTGAAGATGTCCGCGGAGGGTGGCCAGCGGAGAACGTAGCTCATGGGCAGCATGAGAGACGAAGGTGCGCTGATTGGCCACCAGCTCGCTCAACTGACCAATCATTCGATTCACGTTCTTCCCCCAGTGCTTGTAGCTCGGTGCTATCCCGAGTTCGACCCCCCAACCCGTGCTTCCAGATCCCCGCTGGCGACTGCCCGGGCCACTTGCGCTAGTGTTTCCACGTCCCCCACCAATCTGGCTCCCAGCCACTGGGAAACCAGTACGGTCAGTGCCAGTGCTGCCAGAAACAGTCCAAGGCACACCTCGTGGAGGAATCGCAGATCTTCGTCTACCGAGCGCCGAGTGAGTGCGTGGAGCATCCGGTAGCGATTCCCTTCGCCGAAGGGGAGCACCACTCCCCGCAGCCGGTTCCCCCGGACCACGAGCTCTACGATGAGACCGTCGTTGGGGATGTTCTCGGGTACGCCAAGCTGGTGTAGGCTTGGTGCCTGCTCTTTCAAAGGAGTGGGTAGCCGAGAGCAGTCGGCCGTCGGGGCCATAGATGGCTTCGTAGCGTCGCACCGGCAAGGAGAGTTCCGGCACTTCCCCTGGACCATCGATCACCCGGAGGTTTTGCCTATCCTTCTGGAGTACACGGCAGCCTCGCCGTTGCCTACCACCTCGGCTTCGTACCCCTCCTCGATGAGCGCCTTCTCCAGGAACCTTGCGAGCTTCTTGTTATCCTCGACCACCAGGATCTTCATCCTGGAACCAGCATACCTAAGGCTCTCTTCTCCCTGCCAGGGAACCCCGCTTGCATCCTAGCTGCCATCAGGAGGAGGCATCATCGTTTCCTGGGGTCTTGTGGGACGCACGGGCCTCCGCTCGGAGCCTCTGGGCTTCCTGGAGCCGTTCGGCGATAACGGAGCGTAGCTTCCTAAGATCGTAGCGTGAGGGCCGATCGCCTTCCGGAAGCGCCGCGATCTCCTGAGCGATGGCATCCGCGTGGGCTCGAGGTTTTTCCGGGATCTTCAGCAGATCTCCCAATTGGGCCAGTGCTGCCAGCTCGTCCTCTGTCGATTGGCCGTCGATGCGTACCACCCAGCTTGCCACAGCATAGACAAAGAGACGATCCTCCTTGCTCATCGAGCTGCGGTCGAGAGTGGCGACCATATCGATCTTGGTCCGGGTCGCTTCCTCGATCTCCTCGATGGCCTCTAGTGAGAGCCCCTCGTCGATGGCAGTACGTACAATGGCGTCTGCCTCCTCTGGATCCAGCTTCCCGTCGGCCCATCCGATGGCTGCCATGGCCAAGAAAACATCGCGCCCGAGGCGTGGCGTTGCGTCGTTCATCCCCTACCTATACTGCTTCTCGTGCCGAGACATCACCAAGAACCCACGTTGGGCATGGAGAGCCAGGGTTCCTGTGGGGTTAGGGCCTGCCCTTTCTGGAGCAGTTCGATGGAGTGGCCATCTGGTGACTTGATGAAGGCCATGCGGCCATCGCGAGGAGGGCGGTGAATGGTGACGCCGGCGGCCTGGAGGCGGGCGCAGGTGGCGTAGATATCGTCCACCGCATAGGCGAGGTGACCGAAGAATCTCCCGGTGGAGTAGGGTTCGGTTTGATCCCAGTTGTAGGTTAGCTCGACTTCGGCAGTATCTCCCTCGCTGCCGGAGGAGAGGAAGACCAGAGTGAAACGTCCCTGAGGGTTCTCTGAGCGACGGACTTCTCGAAGGCCGAGCTTGTTCACGAAGAAATCAAGTGCTGTATCGAGATTCTGTACCCGGAGCATCGTATGGAGGAAGCGCATGATGCAGGGATCTTTCCACGACTTGTCAGTGCTCACCAGTTTACTTGGCGATCTCGACAAAGCCGCGCCCAAGGTAGATCCCGTGCTGGTCGTGGACCTCGATGCGGAGGGCTGCGGGAAGCTGTCCAGGTTGTGGAGTGATGCTCGCTCGGAGTACCCCATAACTCTCCTCCTGAAAGGTGATTGGAAGGGGAGTCACGCCGAGGGTGACCGTGGGGACCATTTTCACGTCTGGAGGGACAACGCCCCCGGACCGATTGATGAGGCGGATGGTGGCGGTGATAGTGTCTCTGGGCCATCGCGCATTTCTGGGGGAGAGTTCGACCTGGACACCCAGGGAACGAGGCTCGACTCGGAGAAGGCCATCGACGGTGGCTCCCGGTGTACGGAATCGGAGCAGTCGTACCTGATCGCCGCGCATGACAAACCCCTTGCCCGCAGGGGTGTACGATGTGGCTTTATCGTAGGCTAGCTCTACACCTTCTGCGTGCCCCAGCGTGATGGTCTGCCCCTCGGCCACTTGCACTGCCGATGGGCCAGAGCGGAAGCCACCAGGTGGGAGTCCCACGTCGATTACTGCGAGTTTCACTGGCGGTGCTGCAGCGCCATCGAGCCCCCCTTCATCAAGGGCGCTGATGTGGAATTCGTAGCTGCCTGGAGCAAGACCCAAGGCGTGGAACGAGGTTTCCTGAGGGCCCAAGGAAGCGCGCCGGATCACTTCGCCCGAGGCGCTCACCAGGCGGATTTCGTAGCTTCCAGCATGAGGTACTTCGCTCCAGTGGAGGGTGAGCGCCTCGGCGGCGTCTGCCATGGTGGTGGTGACCCAACGGCCTCCGTTGATCTTCGGAGCAGGGAGTATGGATCGGATCTGCGGCTTGGGCTTTGTTTTACTTAGCGAAAAGGCCTTACCAGTTGGGATGTCGTTCCAATCATTGGCAGTGGTTGCCAGCATCTTTCCGCTGAGATTGACCGCCGATAGGGTGTCCTGCCGGAGGCTGATAGCCGCGGTACCCGAGAGAATGACCTGTGCCTTGCCGGGCCCCCGGAGCAGGAGCGCTCGCCGGGTACCGTTCTTGGGAGAAGCATCCACCTGCAGCTTGCCGGTCAGCAGCGTCATGGTCTGGGACTTCACCGGCGCCCCTGGACCGAGAGGAATTGGCATGGCTGCCTGGATGCGGAGCACAGTCCCCGGGATAAGGTCGAGGGTTGTCCCATCCGCCAGTTTGATCAGGGCGCCGTGCTCGCCAGCTTGCAGCTCCTCGTTCAGTGGGAACGAAGCCCCGACCTTGAGGGGATCGCAACTCTTGGCGGATTGGATGCAGGCGTCCCCGGCCTCCAGCGTGGGGTGGTTACCGGGGGCTGCTGCGGTCGATGCAGGGGCGGCGAGCGTCAGGGCCAGTACAAGGGGAGGGAAGTGAGAGCGGAGCACCCCGAAAGAGAGCCGCAAACATTGGCCTCCTGCAAGGACAACCGGGAGGGCTGCGAGTTGGTAGGGGGAATCACTCGGTGTACTTGGAGCAGGCGCTGGCGCTCGCCAGGGCGGTGGGGAGGCTGGCTGCGGTGAAGCTGCGGCGCTCCTCACCCTGCTTGTGCTCCCGGCCACCTACCGCCTGGTCGGCCGCTGGATAGACTGAGCGCCGGTGAACATCCCGGTGGTGGAGGACAACAAGAAGATAGCCCGCTGAAACCGCTTGTGGCGTGGGCTATCGGTTGGTGCTTGCTGAATACCCTATAAGAGCCTTGCCCCGCTCTGCCGATCAAACACATGGAGTGCCTCGCTGTCCACGGCGACTCCTATCTGATCCCCCTTCTTGATCTGGGTACGAGCTGGCAGCCGGAGCACAAGTCGGCCCCCGGGGCCCTCTCCGTGCACGTAGGTTTCGCTCCCCAGCGCTTCCACCACATCCACTCGGATCTTCCAGGGGGCATCTTCACGCAGCCGTCCATCCTCCGCCCTCACCCCAACTTCGACCTCTCGCCCAGGAGGTGCATTGAGCCCAGGGGGAGCAGGGAGTACCAGTCCGCCTCCTAGATCGATGCCTCCCCCTGGATGGATCACCCCCTTGAGAAAGCTCATCGAAGGACTTCCTAGGAAGCCAGCTACGAACCGGGTGACTGGACGGCGATAGATCGCTAGAGGGTGCCCTGACTGCTCGATCTTCCCCTGGTTAAGTACCACCATCACATCCGCCAAGGTCATGGCCTCTACTTGGTCGTGGGTCACATAAACGCTGGTAGCCTGGAGCCGATCATGGAGCTTCCGGATATCCACGCGCACCTGACTCCGGAGGGCCGCATCCAGGTTCGATAGAGGCTCATCGAAGAGGAAGAGCTGAGGTCTTCTCACGATGGCTCGCCCCATCGCCACCCTCTGTCGCTGCCCTCCGCTTAGTTGCTTCGGTAGTCGATCCAGCAGATTGTCCAGGCCAAGCAGTCCGCTCGCCTCCTCCACTCGCCGGCGGATCTCCTCCTCTGAGGCTTTCCTGAGCCGCAGCCCGAACGCAAGGTTTTCCCGTACGGTTAGGTGTGGGTAGAGGGCATAGGATTGGAACACCATCGCGATGTCCCGATCTCTCGGCTCCAGGTGTGTCACCTCCCGGTCGCCGATGTGGATGCTTCCGGCGGTGGGCTCCTCTAGGCCCGCCAAGCAGCGTAGCAACGTGCTCTTACCGCAGCCGGAAGGCCCCACCAGAACGCAGAAACCGCCAGACGGAACCTCCAGATCAATACCCTTGAGGATGTGTGTATCGCCAAAAGATTTCTTCAGCCCTGTCACCAGCACCGAGGCCATCCCGAGGGAATCTGACCATGCAGACGACGGCAAGCGCAAGGGACGAGCTAGCTATTTGACATCGACACCACAGTCGATGAACACCAGGTTAGTTTCGACGCGGAAGTTGGAGCCGCAGCAATTACGCTCAGCAAAGAAGAAATCGAGATTGTATACTTGGCCTGAGGTCAGCCCCAGATCGACGGTGCCTGCGACCCCATTGTCGATTACCTCCGCAAGCCCTAGCTCGGGTCGCGGAGTGATCTGAACCAGGGAAGCCCACTGGGGCTCCACCGTGATCTCTACCCTTCCTGTGTCCAGATTGATCTTCCCCTGCATGGGTACATGGATACCTCCAAGGTTCACAGCAAGCCGATCGTTGATGTAGACGAACACGTCGTCATCTCCCCGGAAGGTGAACACATTGCCCGGATCGTAGCGGAAAGTCGTGTGCAACTCGTAGGTGAAGTGGTAGTTCCTTACCTGCCCGTCTTCGCTTTTGAAGGGCCCCTTGTCCGGGTCGTTGGCCTGCGCCGCAAACAGCTTGTTGTCGATAGGAAAGAAGGCGTTGGTGTCAAAGAAAAACGTTCCCCCCGGACCCGGTTGGAGCGATAGATCCAAGGAGGTTCCCAGATTGACCCCCGGTACATCCTCGAACCACTGCTGGAAGGCAGACTCCCCCGTGGTGCTCGGGGTCTTTCCCCCAGCGGCGAAGACCGGTTTTCGCTTTGGCCCCAACGCTGCTCCTAGCGGCCCCACGATGGCAGGATCCCAAGGGCCGCAGTTCTTCTGGGCCGTATCTACGAAGCCGCTATTGTTGCACTGAAAATCGCCGCCTGCCCGGAAATCCCGGATGGTCCCGGTGACTACGCTCCCGCAGCTTGCTGGAGGATTCAGCCCCCCGGCCGCGCCGCCCCCGCCTCCTGCACCTCCACTTCCTCCTACTGCGACGGAGCTGCCAGCTCCACCTCCCACCGCCCCTGCCGTGCTGCCTCCCGCCCCTGCACCACTCTTTCCTGCAGTGACTCTACCGCCGTCGTTGTTCGCTACGTCTTCCGAAGAACTGCAGGAGAGGAAGGTGCACATGAGGATACCCAGCACTACAGACACAAGGGACCACATAATCCCCAGGGTATCGCAAATATGCTTAGGAGTTAAGCACCCAGGGCCAAGTGCCGAGGAACACTGGGGTTTGCAAGAAAGGTCCGAACCGCCTCGCGCACAATCGACCTCTT
>JANWXX010000292.1 GCA_025057345.1 Polyangiaceae bacterium
CATTCGTTGAATTCTCGGTCCTTGAATGTGGTCTTGTTGGGTTTAACCCGAGCCTTCCCACCGTCACGCTCTACACGGAGTTCCACGCTGATATCCCCTTTTTGCCCCTCCACCCTGGCCCAGCACCGACGCAGCTCGTCATAGTGAGGCTGAACGGATTTCTTGAAGGGCTCCTTGGTCGCACTGTCATTGGGTCCACCACCGATGTGGATACCGATGTTGGCCACCTTTACCCTTGGTAGAGGAACAGGAGGGGGAGGAACAGAAGGAGCCTCGTTGTTTTTGGAGGAGGCAGACGGTACAGGCGGGGTTGATTCCAGAGATGTACTCGATGCTGGGGATACAAGGGGGGAAGATGCCGTGACAAGAGACAAGGATGGAGGGATTGAGGGGGACAAGGGGGGAGGTGGAGAAGTGGGGGCTGCGGAGGAATCCGGAGGAGGTGTGGAGGAGCAAGCGACCAACCCAACCAGGAGCAAATTACCGGAGAGGAGGCGAGGCATCACAAGAGGGGGCATACTGCACCGACGTGGCGCCGGCCAAGGTCCGATTAGGTCCACCGACGAGAGAGACCGCGGTAGATTCGGGCAAGGAAGGGACAGGCGTTTGCCAAGCTGGAGAGGAGATCCCAATAGTCACGATGGTAGACGATACGTCCATCACGGACTTTGATGAGAGAAGCCGCTTCGATACGGAGCAGAGGGCCCAGGGGAGGGCGAAAGCACATCATCCAGGTAAGGTGGGCTTCGTCACCACGAAGGGAGAAGCTCTGGATTTGGAACTCGATAGTACCCAACATGCGGTACATGTTTCGGAGCGCGCGAGCGAGGGCCTGCTTGCCGTAGAGCCGCTGGAGTGGATCCTCGAAGTAGACATCTTCGTGGTACAGTTGGAGAATATCGTCGATGGCAGCGGACTGGCGCTCGTTGGCTGCCTGGAAGGCCGAGCGCAGATTGGCTTCAAGGTCATTCACGGAGTCACCAGCCATGGCCCATGCGGCCAATAAAGTTGTAGGGGTATGCCCAATCGGGTCGGGACACTTCCTCTAGAGAGGCAAGCTCCTCGGCAGAGAGCCTCACGTCGAGGGCCCGGAGGTTGTCATCAAGCTGCTGGACCGTGCGAGCGCCCAGGATCACGGAGGTGAGTTCTGGCCTAGCCATCAACCAGGCGATGGCCACCGCTGCCGGAGAGGTTTCGTGGAGCCGGGCGATCTCGGTAATCCGGTCAAGCACATCGTAGGAGCGCTCGGTACTGAGACGCTTCCTAGCGTCTTTCCAGATGGCAAGGCGGCTCCCCTCGGGAGGAGGCTCGCCGCGGCGGTACTTGCCGCTGAGAAAGCCGTTGGCCAGGGGAGACCAAGCAAGCACTCCGAGGCGAAAAGCTTTGCAGGCAGGGACGACTTCCCGCTCGGCGCCGCGCTCCAAGAGGGACCATTGGATCTGCGCTGATTCGTAGCGTTGGATTCCCATTCGATCGGCAGCCCAGAGAGCTTCGGTGAGTCGATAGCCGGTGTAGTTGGAGCATCCGATGTAGCGCACCTTACCTTGTCGTACCAGGTCATCGAGAGCACGCAGTGTCTCGTCGATTCGCACCGAAGTATCCTGCATGTGAACCTGGTAAAGATCGATGTGATCGGTAGCAAGACGGCGAAGGCTCGCCTCGCAGGCTTCCATGATATGCTGCCGGGAGAGGCCCATATCGTGGGGCCCTGGCTTGTCGCCACCCATACCAAAGCCAATGGGGAAGCGGCACTTGGTTGCCAGCAGCACCTTGTTTCGCTTTCCCTTGATCCACCGACCGGTAAGCTCCTCACTACGACCCTCGCTATACACATTAGCCGTATCGACCAGGTTTACCCCGCATTCGACAGCACGGTCGAATACACGGCGTGCTTCTTCCTCCTCCGAGGTAAGCCCCTTCATGAGGGTACGGGACTCTCCGAAGGTCATCGCCCCAAGACTCAACACACTCACCTTGAGCCCGCTGCTGCCCAGATTCCTTAGCTCCATGATCGTGCTCCCTTGGTTCAATCCTCACTGACCTTGATGTCCTTGAGTTCGCCGCCGAGCTCCTCGATAACAGCCTGCACCAGGGGATGTGCAGCAATCCGCTTGCGGGCCGCTTCCTGCCGCTCCCATCGCTCGGCATTGAGAACCTTACTCAGCGTCAGCTCCCCGTAGGCTGCGTCACTCAGCTCGATGAAAACCCGCGCGTCCGGCCCGAGCTCGGCTTGGAGCGCTCTGGCCAGCGGTTCAGCGCAGCGAGGCTTGGTGATGTGTACGGCCTCGAAAGAGTTGGGCGGGAACCCCAGTGTCACGCCGGCAGGGCCCAAGCGTCGTGGAGAGGCGAGTTCCAGGACCGAGGCGAGCGCCGGATGAGTGTTCCGAACCTGTTCGACGATGCGCCGCCAGAGGGCGAAATCAACCCCAGAAAGAGGCTCTGGGAGCGGCTTGCTCGGGTCATACGCAAGAGCCCCCGGGGGATGTCGAACGCTGTGAGGGTGGGCCGTAATGCTTGCCGAGAGGGGCGGGCCTACGGAGACAGCAGAACGCGAGGAGGGGGGAGATTCCCCCAGGGCAGTAGGCGAAAGGGTAGTTGGTGAAGCGGGGGTTGGGGTGGAGGAATGGGTTGAAGGAGATGGGGTAGAGGGAGGGGGTCTGGAGGCAGGGAAGACAGGACGAAGCACGTTCCCCGTGGCAGGCCGGGAGGAAGGTGGAGCGGGAATCGAGTGCCGGGACGGCGTGGAAGGGGGAGGCAAGACAGCCTTGGAGGAAGGAGCCTCAGGAGCCAACGGGACTGCAAGAGCGGTGGCACCGAGAATATGATGGCCGGCGTGGGGCAAAGGATGAGCGGAAGCTTGGGGGCCCAGGGAGAGTGAAGAGGAAGCAGACGTGGAGGAGACAGGCAACGGGGGACTGCCAGCTTGGGTAGGTGGCAGACGATTGCCTGAGGAACATGTACCGCCGGGGGAAGGAGTCACGGGAGAAGGGGTAGGACCGCCCCCGAGCCTGCGCTCCAGGTCCGCCAGACGCTCCATCAGTTCCTCGAGAGGCACCAAGGGAGGACGTCGGGCCAGGCGCACCAGGGTCATTTCCAGACTGGCCCGGGGAGCAGGCGAGCGCACAATATCATCGAAGGCTCGAGCGAAGCTTTGGTGGAGCCGGATCAGGTCGTCGCTGCTGGTGCGCTCGGCCAGGGTACGAACTTCCTGCCGTTCTTCCTCGCTCAGATCAAGGAGGTGCCCTGGCTGGGCACAGACCTTGGCCACAACCAGATCCCTTAGGACTGCAAGAAAGTCGCGAGCTACTTGGGCCAGATCATAACCGTTCTCGACAAGCTGGGCGACCATGCGGAGCGCGACGTCAGGCTGGCACCCGACCACGCTGACGGCAAGCTGGTGCAGCACGGAACGAGAGGCGACGCCAAGGACTCGTGCAACCTCCTCACCGATCAGGCGCTCGTGGGACCAGGCGATGGCTTGGTCAAGGAGGCTCATGGCATCGCGCATGCTACCGGCGGCCTCCCTGGCGATGAGACGAATGGCTGCGTCGTCGGCAAAAATCCTCTCTTGAGCGAGTACATACTGCAGGCGCGCAGCGATTGTTTGTGCCGAAATCATGCGGAAGTCGTAGCGCTGGCACCGGGACAGGATGGTGACAGGAATCTTGTGGACCTCGGTGGTGGCGAAGATGAACTTCACGTGGGGAGGTGGCTCCTCCAAGGTTTTGAGGAAGGCATTCCAGGCTCCGGATGAGAGCATATGTACTTCGTCGACGATGTAGATCTTGAAGCGATCTCGAACGGGCCGATAAGGGAGCTCCTCTTGGAGTCTTCGCACATCATCCACACTGTTGTTGCTTGCGCCGTCTAGCTCGCGAACATCGAGGTCGGTCCCGGCGGCAATACCAACGCAGGCCTCGCAACGCAGACAAGGCGTAGTGGTAGGGCCATCCTTACAATTGAGGGCTTTGGCGAGAATTCGGGCGCTGGTGGTCTTGCCGACACCGCGGACACCGGTGAACAGGAAGGCATGGGCCACACGATTCTGTGCAATGGCATTCTCCAGGGTGCGCCGTACGTGGTCTTGTCCAACGAGGTCGTGGAACGTCTGCGGGCGCCACTTGCGGGCCAGGACGAGATAGCTCACCCGAGAGGGTGTACAGCGGTCCTCTTGGCGATGGAACCCCGACGGCTCATCACAGACCACTCTACGTGCAACATGGGGTTGAGCCAGTCATGGAGGCATACCTTACGGAGAAGACTTGCATCAGGGGGCAAGAGCTCCCAGGATCTTGCTCTGTTTCTCAAGGAGCCATGGCACCACTCCGCTGGTTGCTCCTGTTGTCGTTCCTGTTGTTTGGGCTCCGGATCTTCGCCGCTACCCGCCTCGGCTTCGGGGACGCGGAGGCACTTTATGTGGTCTATGGACTCCACCTGCGGCTTGTCCACCTTGATCACCCTGGGCTGATCGGCCTGGTTGCCCTCCTTCTCGGGGTTGGTGCTGCACCCTCCGCCCTGCGACTGCACTTCGCCACCGCACTGGCAGCTACCGTAGTCCCCTGGAGCGGTGTCCTAGCGGCACGCTGGCTTGGTGCCCCGCCTGCACTTGCACCACTCGCAGGACTTGCTCTTGTGGCAGCTCCCGAGATCACGGTGGGACTCTTTGCGCTCACCCCAGACCTGCTTCTGGCTCCGCTCTGGCTCTTGGCGCTAGGGGCCTGGGGACGAGGGCTCTCCCAGTCGGAGGAGTCCAAGGCTTGGAGGTGGTTGAGTCTAGGGTCCCTACTGGCCGGGCTTGGGGCACTGGCGAAAGTCTCCGGGGTTCTGCTGTTGGCTGCCATGGGAGCATCGTTGCTGGATCTGCAGTGTAGGTCGCCTCGCAAGGCTCTCTGCCTGTGGGGAACTCTGGGGCCGGGAGTCCTAGCATGCCTACCCGTCCTGGTAGCCGAGGTCGATGGAGGGTTCGAGATGCTGACCCATCGGCTGGTTTCCACACAGCGAGAGGCTGGTTTCTCCCTACGAAACGCGGGGGCACTTCTGGGAGGGCAGATCGGCTACCTGTCCCCTCTGGTGGCCGTGGCGGCAACCCTTCTGGCGTACTGGCTGGTACGTCAAGGACGACAGTTTGCAGGAGTGTTTCGGTGGTTGTTTCTCGCGTTCGTCGTAAGCGGGCTCCCGCTGGGAGTACTCTGCCTCTGGTCAAGGGTTGCAGAGCCTCACTGGTTGGCTCCTGCATGGCTCCCTCTATCTCTTCTGTTCTCTCTCCCCAAGGTACAAGGTGTGGTGGGAGCACGGCTCTCGCGGTGGGCCCTGGGCAGCGGTGTAGTGCTCTCACTGCTGGTCCATGGCTGGACGCTGACGGATCTTGCACCACGATGGCTGGGCAACCTCTATGAAGGACGTTACGATTTGGCCAACGATCTGTTGCTCTGGGAGGGGCTGAGCCCCAAGCTCGCCTCCCTTCGAGCCCAGGTGGCAGCCGAGCAGAGAGCCGAGCCGGTAGCGGTGGCACCGCACTGGATTGTAGCAGCACAAGCGAGAGCGACGGGGGCAGTGGCACGAGCGTCCACCGTAGCCTGCCTAGGCTTCCCCGGCTCAATTCCCGACGACTTTTGCCGCTGGGAACCGCCATCGCAATGGGGCGCACCGCTGCTTTGGGTGAGCGATGATCGCTTCCCCCTCTCCCCTCCCTCCCTCGGAAGCCGCCTCCGAGTGCATCAGGAGGAGTTCGAATTGCGCCGCGGAGGGCGGGTAGTGCGCCGAGCCAGGTTGGAGGTATGGCGCTGAGAGCTACCACCTTACTTTAGGCGACCACCCTCTGGCTAACCTTGGCATTTTCCGGTTCTGCGGCTTTGCTCCTCGCGCTCGCTGTCAAGCTGTACCTCTCAACCCTGTCGTATGAGGGTGCTTCATCCCAAGGGACACATCGCCCCCCTTGGAAGAAAGGGTCTATGCAGCTCGCGGGCAGAGCTGAGCTCATCCAACCGACGGGGATCGCCCAGGAAGAACCCCTACCCCCGGAAGGAGTCTCCAGGAACGTCTTGCATTGGTTGATCGAGCCATTCGAAGGTCATCTGGATGCCCTCATTCTCACCCCCGCTTTGTCTGGGGAAGTCCGTGGATCCGACGGTTAACCACCGCTTCTGTGGCATCCTCTCGTAGGCCTCCCACGCCTCCGCAGGCATCAGCACCATCATCCCCTCCAGATGCGCACGATCTCGTTGCCCACATGGTAGGTCGACTGCTCTTCGTCGATCTTCGCCGCCCCATGCTCCGCCCGCATCGCTCCCTCCACCACCGCGAGCAATGTACGCCACCAAGGCCAGGCCGAAGCCGAACAGCAAAGCATCACCAGCTTCTCCCCCTCCTCGCCCACCAC
>JANWXX010000293.1 GCA_025057345.1 Polyangiaceae bacterium
GGAAGCTTGGGGCGATGTTCCGTCGCAGAGGCGATACAGACCGAGCCATTCAGGCCTTCCGTCAGGCGCTCCACATCAACGACCGACTCTATCCAGTCTACATGGAGTTGGCCGAACTGCTGGTCGCCAAGGGTGAGCCGGACGAGGCGGATCGGCTCTACCGCCGGGTGCTTCGCACCGCTCCGGACGAGGAGCTGGTGGCCCAGGCAGGTCGCCTCTCCATGCAGCGCAACATGGTCAAAGGTACGCTCGCGGATCTGGAGAATGACCTGCTCCCTCTCTGCCTAGGAAACCCCTCCAAAAAGGTCTACCGTCGGCTGCTCATCGAGGTCTACGGTCACCTGGCCTTTCCTCTAGTACAGAAGGTCCGTTTCGGGGAGGGGGCCGAGGCAGAAGCTGCTCGTGTTCAACTCGTCAAGCTGGGAGCTCGGGGAATCAAGCCGCTTCTGGATGCCCTGAGCGAGGAGCAGCGCTCCCAGGTCACCACCGCCATCGATGTTCTGACCTATGTGGGCAACCGGAGCGCTGCCCCTGCCCTCATCGCCTTCGCCCTAGGTAGCACAGAGCAGCCACTCCGGGTCAAAGCGATGATCGCTACCGGTGTCCTCCGAGATCCTGCCCTGCTTCCCCGCTACGAGGAGCTAGTCGCCCCGAAAGATCAGGAAGCGGCTGTCCCTGGGGATCCTGTCACCGTTGCCGCAGCCTGGTCCGTTGCTCGCATGGTTGACCGGAAAGCCACCCCCTTGCTGTTCCGCATGCTCTCGTCCGGGGCCCCAGAAGTACGTGTCTTCGGTGCCCTTGGTCTTGGCTTGCTCCGGGAGAAAAAGGCAGCTCCTGCCCTGGAGGATCTGGCCCGCGCTCCCGATGGAGCCTCCCTGGCTCGCGCAGCCGCTGCTCTCGCCCTGGGAGAGCTGGAGGCTACCACGGCTGCCCCCACAGTTCTTTCTCTCGCCTCCGGTCCGGATCCTATAGTTCGTATTGCTGCCCTCGCGGCCCTTGCTCGTCTTCGCCATGCCTCCGTTCAACCTCAGGCTCTCCGGGCCCTCTTCTCCGAACATGAAGCCGAGCGCCGAGCTGCCGCCTCCATCCTGGTGGCTCTCCAACCTACGACCGCACCTCGCCCCCGGGAGCTGCTCCCGGTCCCCCTCGGTGTAGTCGAAGTTCGTTCGGTGCTCGACAGTATGCTTCCAGGAGGGTTCTCTCCTGCTGAACGGGCTCGTACCCTCGTGGCCTTGGAGGCAGAACTTGCCCGCACAGCGGCGGCAGCGGCGGCCTCCCCGGAGCAGGCCATCCGGGTGGCGGATGCGCTACTGGCTCGCCCCACCGCCGGCTTTGCCCCCTTCACCGACGGCCTTGAGGCACTCCCCGCCGCGGAGCGTGCAGCTGCCGAAAAGAGCGCTTTGGCCATTCGCAAGGCCGTCATCCCTGCTTTTGCAGCCCTGATCCATCATCCCTCGGTCGCCCTGAAGGTCCGGGCTATCCGGGTTCTCGAAGGAAGCTCCGAGGATGCTGCCTCCACGGCTCTCATGGAAGCCCTGCAGGATAGTGACGAGAGCGTGGTCCGTGCCGCCCTCGCCGCCCTGGCCTCCTCTCCGGGGGTTCGTGCGCTCTCCCCGGTGTCCCGCCTCCTGACCACCTCGCCCTCTTGGTCACTTCGTGCGGCCAGTG
This sequence comes from Polyangiaceae bacterium, assembly GCA_025057345.1. Classification (GTDB taxonomy): domain Bacteria; phylum Myxococcota_A; class Polyangia; order Polyangiales; family Polyangiaceae; genus JANWXX01. The sequence continues at coordinate 1,669 of JANWXX010000293.1, forward strand.
CTGAGGTCTTGGGAATCCTTGCTCGTCGTGAGGGAGCAGAGGTCGCCTTCCAAGCTCTCTCTAGGGCTGCTACTTCCGATGCCTTCTCCGTGGTCCGGGAGGCAAGTCTCCGAGCACTGGCTGCTGCGAAGGCTCCGGGGCTCGCCTCGATCCTGGAGAAGGCCCAACAGGATCCTGAGCCATCGATCCGGGAACTGGCCGCACGTCTCCGGGGGGCTCCTTGAAGGCAAGGCTCCTCGGGGGGATGTTGCTCCTAGCCTCCTGCAAGGACATCTCCAGCTACAGCACAGCCCCGGATGAGAGCTATTGTGGCAGCGTGGTTCAGGGTCCATTCGTGAGGGCAGGGCTAAGTCCTTCGGTGCAGATGCGGTTGACTTTCGATGCAGAGGCTCTCGACCGCAGCCCCGGGAAGGTGAGCACCAGCGATGGTTTGCTTAAGGAGGCACCTCTGCAGGTGGTACCGCAGATCTTTCATGATCCACTCTCTACGCTGGAGTTCGGGGAGGGTCGGCGGCGGAACCTGATCTACTCTGCCCTACCAGCTAATGGCGGTTCAGCTGTGGTCGTCATCCTGTCCCTTATGGAGAGTGGCGATGCAGAGGTGCGTTTGCTGCGAGCAGCACCGGCAGAGCAGGGGGGCGGAGGGGATGAGGCGATCTTCGGAGTATTCCCCCTGAAGAAGCGCAGGGGTACTTGTGGACTTTGACCCATGGTCGAGGCCTTGGCCCCCGTGGGCCATTCAGGGACCCGTCTCGAACCAGCGCTTGACCTCCGGCTTGAGCCAGTACAGCAGCAGGGGGATGTTAACGATCCAGCTCAGGCAGCTAAGAAATAGGCCAACTCCAAGGAGGACGATCCCAACGACATGCATCCAGGGGCGGCGAGGTGAGAGAACCCCAAGAAGGTGGGAGAAGAATCCAAGGGTACCTATGACAGAGATGACGACCCAGGAGAGAAAGTCATTGCTGGCTCGATCACGCACCATCATATAGACCCCAAAGAGCGCAGAACCGAGGCCACTGAAGGACACAAAGCCAGCGTAGAGTCGAAAGTAGAGAATGACCTGAGGTTCTCCCTCATCGGCAAGGGTGTGCCCTGGAGGCAGCGCGGCACTGTAAATACGAGGGGGCTGGGGTTGGTTCATTAGTCCTCGGGCCAGTCGACTTCGCTCTCACCCATGGTCCGGTAGTTCTTGTCGATGTAAGCCATCAGTTCGAGGAACCAACTCTCTAGCTTGCCCCCGCTAGCTCGGGGGCTATCCGCGTAAAAGGTACCGCGAATGCACTCGGGGGAGCCATCGGGGCCTAGACGGCAGCGGCCGTCGACGTACACCATGATAGCTTTGCTAAGCCGTGTGGCGGAGCTGTCGAGCCCCTGGTTCATCCAAGCACCGAGGAAGACGATGGCTGCGCTCAGATCTTCGGGGGATTGCCCGTAGCCGTGGAGCATGTAGATGACCGGGTAGCGCTCCTTCTGCTGATCCTTGTGAGCATAGCCAGGAGGGAGGTTGATGGCGACGGGGCCAACCCGGCCCCGGCTGTCCTGGAACTCGAAGGTACAAGCTCCCTTGATCTCGCAGTCGGTGGCTCCAGGTGCCGGGTTATTTGCAGCCTTCTCCATGAGGGTTCGCGGTGCGTCGGGCCAGCGCTGTCCAATGTAGTAAATCGCACTCTGGAGGCGAGCGGTTAGCTCCAGGGGGCTACCCACGTGCTGGCCTACCCCTTCGTCCAGATCGAGCTTGGTTGGATCGATGGCTCCGTAGCGCATCAATACAGCGGTGGGGAGGTGATCCCAGAACATGTTCTCCGGGGAAAATAGGTGGGGCTTGTCTGGATTCTGCCCGGGAAGTGCTGAAGGTTGGGAGTAGTAAGCCACGGTGCGCCCGCGGGCAGCATAGGTTCCCACAAGGTGTTGCCCGGCAACGGCAAAATTGAAGAGATCTCGGTAGCCGCCGTCGACCCAGAGATCCAACCGTTTGAGCGCCTTGTCATCCACGGAACCGCCAGGGGGGATGCTCCACTGACGGATGGCGGAGTGGGCGTCTTGGTTCCAGAAGTTCTGGAGGCCCTTGCTAGCCGTGAACTTTCCGTCCCCTTCCCCGGTGTCGTAAGGGCTGTCCTTGGTATTGGCTACCCCGTCGAGGCCCACATCTTCAAAGGGCTCTCCCTGCTGATAGCGCCCGTCCCCCTCGGTCCCGGTGGGGTTGTACTGGGGATCGTAGTCATCTCCTGCTGGATCTTCGTTGATCCCCGGTTCGTAACCTAGCTCCTGGGAGGAAGGGATACCGTCTTCGCCCACGTCGCTCCAAGGCTCGTGCCCCTGGACGATCACCGGCTCGTCCACATCCCGCTGGCCGTTGCCGTTGTAGTCGACAGCCAGAGCCAAATCGAGAGGTGAATGTCCCGTGCCAGTCCACTGGTTAGCGTAGGGAGATTTGCTCTTGTCCTGGGGGCCACCGTCGCAGAACGTGATGACGGGCCACTTCCCCTTGGGGTTGTAGCGTCCGTCATAGAACTTCTCCAGCACCTGAGTGTACTTGCAGCGAGCAGGGCCACACTTGTTTTCAAGCTCCTTGAGCTTGGCAGCATTGGGCTCCTTTCCAGTGGTCTCTAGCACCACGGTGCAGTCCCCCTCGGGAAGATCCCCGCGGACCGAGGGATGTTGAGGGTTCACACCAGGGGCGAGGTGCTCCCCATGGGGATATTTGTTCTCTCCGTTGGGATTGCCGTACATCAGAGCAAGATCCCGGAAGATCTGGGTGTAATCCCCCCGGGAAAAGGTGCCTCCGTTGCCCTCCCGGGGGTATTCGTACCACCAAGCATTGAAGCTGGACGGATGCTCGTAGGGGTCACGGGGGGTCGGTAGGGGCGGGAAGCCTTGAGGGGGCGTCTCCCCGTCGTTCGGCCAGAAGCCAGCTACATGATTCTTCTCGATATGATCGAGCATGTACGTCCAGTCGACAGGCCCCCCAAGGGGAGCAAGTACATCGAACTTGTCGTGGTGGCGCATCCCGAACATTGCCGTACCCCCGCCACCCATGGAAACCCCAATCAGCGCCCGGTGGGTCAGCCGGCGTTTGAAGGTACGGCTCCCAGCATCTGGGGCAATCACCGCCTGGTACGTCCCCAGCCGAGGCGCTAGGAAGCTCAACACCCAGCCGCCGCCAGCGGCTGGCTCCAGGTGCATATCCGCCACCGGAATCAGCCTCGGTTTCTTGAACGCAGGCCCCGAGTAGGCGACCCGCACATGGCGCATCTTCGCCTTCTCAGGAAGAAGCGCTGGGTTGATGGGAATGGCCATCGGTAGTTCTCGCGGGAAACGCTTGGCCTCGGGGCCGAAGGTCACTGCAGGGCCCAGCGCTGCATGACCCTCCGGCACAATGTCCGCACCGCAGCTTACCGTGGCGTCGAAAGCCTCCACCTTCCACAGGGTGGGCGATGCCACCAGATTCCCCTCGACGATGGTTTGGGCTGGCTTGTCGGCACGCTCCTGAAGCCCCAAGTAAGCCCCCCGGAGGGCTGCGCTTCCCCCCAGCTTGCCTCCCGGCGTCACCTTCCCCGACTCCGAGCCGGAGCAGCTAGGTTGGGTGGCCTCCAGTACCTCAATGGGAACCGAAACCGACGCCACCTTCTCCGCAAGAGTAAAGCTTGCTTCCAGCGTCGTCTGCCCCGCTGCTACCCCCTGGATCTCTACCTCGACGGTAGGGTGTCGGAGATCGATCTTCCCTACTCCCGAGGTTGCCTCCACTTGCGCTGGGATGGCCCCCCCCACACTGCGTATGTACGCTTTGCCTCCATCGACCACTTGGATTTCCACAGGAACTCGCGAACATACGTCGGGCTGCGCTATCAACCTCACTCGGCGGCTCTTCCCCGCTAGGACAAAAACTCGGGCTTCGTCCGCCCTTAGCTCAGGCTTGGGGTTCTCATCCGCACAAACCTCTCCAGGGCCCAACTCCGGCAGCGGTGGCTCTCCCACCTCCCCGCTCCGACCCCCTCCGCCTCCAACTCCGCCCGCGTTTTGTCCGTCTGTCCTAGCTGCCTCATCCCCGCAAGCCACGGGAAGGATGGCCATCGACGCCGCGAGAATCAGAGGAACTACTTGAAGCACGAGGGAAGATCGCATCGCCCTCATCATACGCCTCCCCCTATCGGTGCGGTCCGTAACCTCGTCATTTTTGTGTCCCTGCAGTGCCTACCGCGATCCACCATAGCTCCCGCTCCAAGTTATGCTTACTTCTCCACACCTTTTCCTCCTTCCTAGCCCTCATGCCCCTTGTCACCTCCCTCGCAGAACAAATCGAGCCCCCAGCGCCAGATGAGCTGGTGGTTGTGGTTGGGCCGACGGCCTCTGGCAAAACGGCGCTAGCCATTGAGCTAGCGCAGCGCTTCCACGGGGAGATCCTGGGCGTGGACAGTGTGCAGGTGTACCGCCGCTTCGACCTGGGGAGCGGTAAGCCTACTCCGGCAGAGCTGGCTCAAGCTCCCCACCACTTGATTGACTTCGCGGATGCTCACACCCCCCTGGATGCAGGCTCCTTTGCAGCGCTCGCCCACAAGGTGATTGCGTCCATCCGAGCGCGCGGCAGAGTTCCCATCCTGTGTGGCGGCACGTTCCTATGGATGAAGGCGATTCTGAGGGGATTGATCGAAGTACCCCCAGCATCTCTGGATATACGTCGGCGTCACCAAGAGCTGATAGAAGCCCGCG
>JANWXX010000294.1 GCA_025057345.1 Polyangiaceae bacterium
GGAAGGGTCATGGCTCATCCCTTAAGAGTGTACCAGGAGCGGCTACGAAGCGAAGCGACGAGGAAAGAGAGCCTTTAGGATCATTGGACCCGAGAGCCCGGCGTCGCACGCTCGTCGACCGATACCAGAGATAGCGCTTCGCTGGGCCCTGTTGCCAGGAGCATTCCGTGGGAAACCAGACCCTTGCCGAAATCGCGGGGGCGCAGGTTGGCCACAACGATCACCCGACGCCCGACCAGATCCTCGGGCTTGAAGGAGAGGGCCAGCCCCGCCACGATTCGCCGAGGCTGCGCCTCGCCTACGTCGACCCGTAGATCCAGCAGCTTGTCCTTGCGAGGCACCCGCTCCGCCGAGAGGACCAACCCCACCCTCAGATCTACCTCGCTAAATTTCTCGTAGTCGATCACTGGCAGCGTCATCGTATCCGCCACAGCCTCCTCGGCCTTCGGAGCCCCGACGGGAGAAGGGGCCTCCGTAGGCTTCGGCAGGAGCGCGTCGAGGATCTGTTTCTGCCGAGCATCATCCAGTCGGGGAAACAGCGGAGCAGCTTTGCCCAGTGTCCCCTGGTAATCAACCCAGGTGAAGGGCCAGAGATCCCGGTTAACCCTGGTCGTGAGGGGAGGGAGACCGAGCTGCTCTCGCATCTCCGAGGCCTTCTGCGGGAGGAAAGGCCCCAAGAGCAGCGCAAGTGTCCGGCAGGCAGAGAGCAGCGTTCCCAAGATGACATGGAGGCGAGCGGTGTTGCCTTCCTTCTGGGCTTTCCAGGGAGCAGTCTTGTCTACATAGACATTGGCAGCGCGGCAGAAGGCCCAGATCGCGTCCAGAGCCCGATGGGGAGCCACCGCATCCATCGCCTCGGCGGCCTTGCGAGCAGCCTCCTCGGCCTCAGCCCGGAGCGCGGCTTCCAGCTCGCCGCCAGCCGCCGGTGGAGGTGCTTCCGTAAGCCCTGCTTTCGAGCAGAGGCCCAGGGTGCGGTTGAGCAGGTTTCCTAGGTCATTTCCTAGTTCGCTGTTGATGCGAGCGAGGAGATCCCTATGGTTGAAGTCGCCGTCCTGCCCCAGCACCACGGCACGGAGCAGATAATAGCGCAAGGCATCAGCACCAACTTCTTCGGCAATGGGCGCCGGAGGAAGGAAGTTATTGGCGGATTTGGACATCTTTTCCCCGTTCACCGTAAGCCAGCCGTGAGCGTAGACCTGACGGGGAGGAGGTAGGCCCGCGGCCATCAAAAAGGCGGGCCAATAAACTGCATGGAAGCGGGAGATCTCCTTGCCAACTAGATGGAGGTCACAGGGCCAGAAGCGTTGGAGCGGGTCGTTATCTTCGCCGAGAGCGCTCCAGTAGTTTGTCAGGGCGTCGAACCAGACGTAGATGATGTGCTTTGGGTCGTCTGGAACCGGGATGCCCCAAGAAAAGGAGGCCCGGGAGATATTGAGATCCTCCAAGCCACCCTCGACAAAGCGCTTGACTTCATTGAAGCGTCCCTCTGGCTGCACAAAGGAAGGGTTCTCCTTGTAGAACTTCAGCAGCCTCTCCTGGTACCTCGATAGTCGGAAGAAGTAGCCCGGCTCCCGTACCCATTCGACCGGACGCCCTGTTGGCGAAAGTTTCACCGGCTTCCCCTCTTCGTTGATGCTGTCAATCAGTTCCTTTTCCGTGTAGAAGGCCTCATCGGACACGCAGTACCAGCCCTCGTAGTGACCGAGGTAGATATCCCCATTGGCAGCAACCCTGCGCCAGAGATCCTGCACCCGACGAATGTGGCGTTCTTCTGTCGTTCGGAGGAAGTCATCGGGCTCGATACCGAGTTTTGGCCAGAGCTGACGGAACTCATTCGCCAGCAGATCCACGTGGGCCTGGGGGGATCGCCCAGCTTTCTCTGCAGCCTGCTGGATTTTCAGTCCGTGCTCGTCAGTCCCGGTAAGGAATCGGGTATCATGGCCCCGCATCCGGTGGTACCTTGCCAGCGTGTCGGCCACCAGGGTCGAGTAAGCATGGCCCACGTGAGGCGCAGCGTTCAGGTAATAGATGGGGGTCGTGACATAGAACCGTTGCGTCATGGTTGGCAGGAGCGACGGTGTACCACGGAGCCAGATGACTCGGTTCTGAGCTTTTTCTGAAGGCCCCGGCGAGGTACTGCTCGACCGCAGGAGAGGCATTGGATGCCCTCCTCGGAGAGCCACCCCCTGCTGCTACAAGCAGGTCTGATCAGGGAAGCTGGGTTTCGGTCTCGGGTGAGGGGAGGCGCGGGATCTCCCGAAGGGGGGAGCGCCCGGATGGGTAGCGCAGCGCTGCCTCCGCGAGGAAAGGCATGGCACAGGTGTAGACGTCAAAATGTGGGTCGAGCTGCTTGCCGATGCCCTCTGCTACCAGCATGGCCAAGTTGACGACAGTGAAGACAGGATCAACCTGCACCTTGTGCTTGCGGAGGATCGCCATGGCCTTCCCCACTGCCTCCGTGACTTCCAGTTCATGGAGAGGCTTGCCCCGCAAAGCATCGAGGTGGGCTCGGATGTCAGCTTCGAAGGCAGCATAGTCTGTACCGTCGACGCGAGGGGCAAAACCATAGAACAGCTCCGCAGCACGGCGACCGTCGCCCAGAGCCACAGCAAGGAAAGTATCACACCAAGGCTTGCGCATATCTTCAGGGATCTCAGCGACCAACCCCAAGTCGATGAGGAACACCTTTCCCTCACGGGTAAACATGAGGTTACCCGGATGCATGTCCGCGTGAACGAAGCCGTCAAGGAAGACCATCTGGGCGATGCACCGGAAGCCCGCTTGAGCTAGCCCTTCCCGGTCCTCCTGAACGTCCGTAGGCTTGATGCCATCAATGAATTCCATCGTGATCACCCGGTCAGAGCAAAGATCTTCATAGAGCGCAGGCACACCGATCTTCGGATCGTGAGCGAAATTCCGAGCAAGGATTCGATTGTTTTCAGCCTCCCGACGGAAGTTGAGCTGGGCCCGCAGTGCCTCGGCGAAATGCTCCACGGCCCCCGGGATGGACATGTAACGCATCCCCGGGAGCAGGTCGATAAGCCTGGCTCCTAGCATCATCAGCAGCAGGTCACCCTCGATCTGGGAGGCAGCCTCCGGGCGCTGGACCTTGATAGCTACTACGCTCCCGTCATCTAGCACCCCCCGGTGTACCTGAGCCACGGAGGCAGCTGCAATGGGAACCTTGCTAATTTCCCGGAAGCGGCCCCGGCGCTCCCCAAGCTCGGCCTCCAGCGTCGCCTCGATTACCGAGAAGGGCGCCGCCGGCACCGAGTCCTGGAGCCTTGCCAGCCCCCGAATCACACCTTCCGGCAACAGATCCGGTCGGGTCGCCAGGATCTGGCCAAACTTCACGAAGGTTGCTCCGAGGCGCTCCAACGCCCCAGCCAGGGTAGAGCCTAGGAGCAGATCCCGCTCGGAACCAGAGCGACACCTCCCACCCAGTTGTGCTCCAAGGTAGCGGACCAACGCCCCCAAGAACACGAAGACGATGTACCAGGCGCGGAAGAAGAGGAGAATCGAGCGCACCGCAGTCAGGACCGTTACCATACTCCTGCTCCCATGACGCCCCCTTCATCTCCCCGCACTCACTTCGACGAAGCCTACTTCCACCGGTACTACGAGGATCCAACCACTCGGGTTCAGGGACCGGAGGAGGTCGGCCGCCTGGCCCGGGCCGTGTGTGCCTTCGCCGCCTACTGGGGCCTCCCGCTGGAGAACGCCCTCGACATAGGTGCCGGGCCGGGCCTGTGGCGCGAGGCCCTGGAACGGGAGGTTCCAGGGATCCGTTATACCGGCATCGACATCTCCCCAGTCGCCTGCCGAAAGTACGGCCACCAGCTCCAGGATATCTCCCGCTGGCGCGACCGCCATCGCTACGACCTGCTGGTCTGCCAAGGGGTGCTCCAGTACCTTGACGATGATGCTACGGAGGCCGCCCTTGAGAACCTAGGTGCTATGGCCTCAGGGCTCCTCTACCTGGAGGTTCTTACACGCCGAGATATGCGGGAAGTTGTGGATTTGGAACGGAGCGACATCCATGTGAAGCTCCGGGCTGGGTCCTGGTACCGCCAGCGGCTCCAACGCGATTTCATCACCCTCGGTTGCGGTTTGTTCTGCGCCCGCCGTGCTGGCGTCCTCTTCTACGAGATGGAATACCTTCCCGATGAGTAGCCCCGGAGTTGACGTCTCCTACCGTGGGAATAGCTTCCTGCCGCAGATCGTTCCTTCCAAACCTACCATGACCGCACCGTCCCTGTTCGTTCGTCTGTTGCTTCCCGCGATCACCTCGGCGGCCATCAGCGGTGCCCTCGTGCTGGGCTGCCCTGCCCGCAAGGTATCCCCTTCCGCCTGGGCCCAGGGCTCTGGTGCTGTTCCTCTCCTGTCCCCCTCTGCGCTCCCGACGACCCCCCTACCTGCTCCTGCAGTCCCAGCAGATACCTCCGGATTGATGCCCCCTGGCACCTTCACGGAGGACGAGCGGAACACCATCGCGGTCTTTCGATCTGCTGCCCCCTCTACGGTGTTTGTTACCCAAAAGCGCGTTGTCGTCGACTACTTCGCCGGGACTTCCGAGGAGATCGCCTCCGGCTCCGGCTCCGGGTTTCTCTGGGATGATCAGGGCCACATCGTGACCAACTTCCATGTCATCCAGGGTGCCCAGGCCCTTGAGGTAACCCTCCAAGATCAGCAATCCTTCGAGGCCCGCCTCGTCGGCGCCGAGCCCCGTAAGGACATCGCTGTCCTCAAGATCGACGCTCCCCCTGCCGCCCTTCGCCCTATCCGCGTACCTCGGGCCGGCTACCGTGTCGAGGTCGGCCAGAAGGCCATCGCCATCGGCAACCCCTTTGGCCTCGATCACACCCTCACCAAGGGCACCGTCAGCGCCCTCGGCCGCAAGGTCCAGGGTGTCGGCGGCGTCACCATCCGAGACATGATCCAGACCGATGCCGCCATCAACCCCGGCAACTCCGGCGGCCCACTTCTCGACTCGGCTGGCCAGCTCATCGGCATGAACACCATGATCTTCAGCCGTAGCGGCAGCTCCGCCGGAATCGGCTTCGCCGTCCCTGTCAATACCATTGCTCGCGTCGTTCCCCAGATCATCCGCACCGGCAAGGCTGAACAGGTCGGCATCGGCGTCGAGATCGACCCTTCTCAGCGCCTCGAACGTCGCGCCGGTATCTCCGGCGTCGTCATTCTCGGCGTCTCTGCCGGCAGCCCTGCTGAGCGCGCTGGGCTCCAAGGCATCCGCCAGACCCGTCGAGGCATCGTCCTCGGGGATGTTATCGTGGGCATCGACGACAAACCTGTAGAAACCTACGACGACCTCTATAACCTCCTCGACACCCACCGCCCCGGCGAACGTGTTTCCCTCAAAATACGCCGCGGTAACCAAATCTTGACCCTCACTGTCGAGCTGATCGCGCTGCCGTAACATAATACCCCTCTTTCTCTGGCACGCCGAGAGGCCCTCGGGGAAACCGCACCGGAACCCCCCGACGGTGTTGGAACAGCACTGCACAGCACTGCGAGGGTTGGCGAGCACGCTGCTGACAACCTCCCTATGACCTTACCAAGTTTTGGCTCATCTACAGCCCCCCCGGCAACTTCCTCGCCAGACCCACTGTTCTCGCATCGCAGGAGGGTCAATTCGGCCAAGAACCCGTGCTCTTAAGCTGGAGACGAAGGGCTCGCAGCGCGGCAAGGTCCAACATGGCCAGGAAAGCCCGACGCTCCTCGGTCACCTCGATGGCCAGCACCTCGCAGAGATCCACCACCGCTTGCCGCGCATCCGCCAGCGCTTGCTCCTCGGCGGCACGGCGCTGCTCCTCCGCAGCGAGACGCTCAGCTCGCTCTCGTTCCGCTTGCTCGGCAGCCCAACGCTCCCGCTCCTCCGCTGCTCGCCGTCGCTCCTCCGCAGCGAGACGCTCGGCTCGCTCCCGTTCCGCTTGCTCGGCAGCCAAGCGCTCCCGCTCCTCGGCGGCACGGCGTTGCTCCTCCGCAGCGAGACGCTCCGCACGCTCTCGCTCCGCTTGCTCAGCAGCCAAGCGCTCCCGCTTCTCCGCCGCTCGCCGTTGCTCCTCGGCAGCGAGACGCTCCGCACGCTCTCGCTCCGCTTGCTCTGATGCCGCTCGCTCCTTCTCCTCGGCGATACGGCGCTGTTCTTCGGCAGCGCGGCGCTGCTCCTCGGCAGCGTGCCGCTTTTCCTCCTCGGCACGGCGCTCCCTTTGCTCCCGTTTCAACTCCCTCCACCACCCCTCCGCTTCTTCCCTCTTCAGCACGGGCTCCTTTCCTTCCTGATCCCGCGTCACCTCCAGCCCTTTACGGTCGGCATGGAGCCATACCCCCATCACCTCGCTCA
>JANWXX010000295.1 GCA_025057345.1 Polyangiaceae bacterium
CCTAGCACCTCGGCTTCCCCCTACCCTGCACCGGTTCCTCTCCCTTACCCCGCACCGAATCACCCTAACCCTCCCCAGGTTCCCCCTGCGATCTCTGAATCCCCTACGTACATCCCCGCGCTCCAACCCCAGCCTGCCGCCCTTCCGCCCATCCCTACTGCGTTGCCTCCCGAGCAGGCCCAGCGCCTTCAGCGTGACCCAACACTCCAGATCTCCATCACCCGCAAACGACAGGGGTTGACCATCCTCGCCTCCGTCACCGGTACGCTAGCCCTGGTCGGAGGGCTCGCCCTCGTGCTGCTCAACAAAGAAAATCCCGCCCAGAACAGCTCGGCCACCTCCCACGAAGCTACCAAGCCTGCTCCACCAACCACCACAGGGGACAGCTCAGCCAAAGCTCCCGAAGTCGAAACCTCCACCCCCATCACTCCCCTCTCCGCGCTACCCATCAGCACTACCCAAACGCCTCTCGCCCCCACCACAATAGGGCCTACCGCCAAGAGCGTCCCCGAAAAAACCGCTCCCGAAAGAACTATCCCTGAGAAAACCACCTCCACCGGGGACAAAACCGACAAGAACCCATCCTCGGCCGGAGGTGGAGGTAACGGATTCCTTACAGTAGTGTGCAAACCTGCTTGTGACTCTGTGATCGTCAAAGGAAGGAACCTAGGCCCCTCCCCGGTCGTCAACATGGCTTTCCCCGCCGGAACCTATCCCGTCGTACTCAAGCGGAGCGGTAGCCCCACCAAATCTTCCTCGGTGACCATCGTCGCGGGCAAGAACACCCCGCTTCGTGTGGAGATGTAACCCTCTTGCCTGTCACGAAGACCATCGTGCCTTTCTCCACCTTGCTTCGCCATACTCCTTCCACCCTCCTCGCATCCCTCGTCGCAGCAAGCCTGTCCAGCTGCAGCAGCAACGAGGTGGCCATCAAGCTCTCCGACCCTAATGGCCTGCGGGAATTCGCCGTATGGGCTGAGTTCAATGTTTTCGAGGGTGGTTGCCCTTCCGAAGAAGACCTCGCAGCGGGAATCTTCCCTCCCCCTCTCAAGTCCCAAGTAGTCGCTGTTGACGAGCCCCTCCCTGCGATCGGTACGCTGCCTGCCAAGGAGTATGGTTTCTCCATCCTCCTCCGTCAGGAGGATTGCGCCATTGTTGGTTTCGGCTGCGTGAAAGCGAACTTGGAGAAGGTACGCTCGATCAACATCCGAGTGAACCCCACTTACCTCGACGAGGAGGGGAACCTCTTGCCAGAGGGAGCCTGCGTCACCCCCGCCACTTGTCAACAGGGGCGCTGCACTGAGGAGAACGGAGAAGGAGGCAGCGGAGGCTCTGGAGGTGCCCCACCCGTGCTCCAAGATTTCGAGTGCAAGAAGACCCCGGCAGGCCCCACCTCCTGCGCCTTGGAGGTCATGGGCTACGGCGCTTTCCCTGCACCTGCCCCTGGAAACAAGGTAGGCAACCCAAGCGTGATCCAGACGACCAACGGGTTCTCTGTGGCCTACCATGAGATATCTGCGGACGGCTCCAAGCGCGTTGTCCGGGTCATCCCGGTGGGCAACGATGGCTGCAATGGAGCGATGGGAGAGGCCACTTTTGACGAGTGCCCAGGGATATCCTTCACCAACTTTGAAAGCTCCCTCGGCGGCGCTTGGAACCCCACCCTCAACAGCGGCATCCTTGGCTTCAGCCGGCGCCCTTGCCCTGAAAAAAATAAGGGCGCAGGTGTGGGCCTTGTCTCCATCGATAGCACCGGCAAGCTGAAGGAATACGCCACGATTGACAGCAACGATCCTAGTTTCTCCTCGCTGAAGTTTGCCCAGCAGTACTCCATGTCTGCCGGCCTCAACACCGAAGAATTCCGCCTCATCTATGTACAGAATGGCTTCACCCAGTCTTTCCCTACGCTAGGTGTAGGTACCAATGCCACTGGCGTTGACAACTTCTTCAGTCAAGCTCCCGATGCACCGATCCTGAGCGCTGAGTTCGCTATCCAGGCCCGCGCAGGCAACCTCGCAGTCCAAGCCACCAGCGGTAACCTCAACGGCACCAAGACGGCCATGCTTCGCATCACCAAGGGCGACGTCAAGTACGTCCCCCGCCCCCCCGCCCTCGAGATGGGGATGCTCCTCCTCGGGAACCAAATCCTGGTGGCCAGCCGCTCTCCCATCAACGAGATCGGGTGGGCTCTCCTCTCCGATGACGGAACCCAGCTTTCTCCTACGGGGTCTGACCAGAGCAACCTCCTCGAAGCGACCAGCGGAGGTTTCGCCCTCGGCTCCACAGGCGACCGCGCTATCTTCGCCGTCGGTCGTCAGGGAGGATTCCGCATCTCTGCCTTCTCGAACCTGTCCTCTGGCTCTCCTGCGCCCATCCCCGTCAAGGAGTTCACCAAGTCCGAGATTCCTCCCCTCGACGCCTTCGACGGGAAGCAAATCGCTGCCGCCGCTGCCTCGGGCCGGTTTGTAGTCGCCTGGACCCACAACAACGGAGGTTCCTCCGCTGGTGGCGTCGCAATCATCAAGTGCGAGTAACATGGTGACTCCGCGCGTCCCCTCGCGCGTCCTTGAGATCACCTCCCTCGCCATAGGTGGTGACGGCGTAGCCCACACTGAATTCCAGGGAGTTCAGCGGGCTGTGTTCCTCCCCCAGGTTGCCCCTGGTGAGCGTGTTGAAGCCCAGATCGACTTCTCTACCTCCCCAGCACGTGGCGAAGTGGTGGCAGTGCTGTCCCCTTCCCCTTTCCGTCGCCCCCCTCCCTGCCTTCATGCGGATCGCTGCGGTGGCTGTCCCTGGATGTTCCTCAACGAGGAGGGGCAGCGCCGCGCCAAGGAGAGCCTGCTGACAGCCACGGTGCTCCGCGCCCTGGGCGACCGGGCCCCTCGGGAGGTCATGCTCCACGAAGCTTCTCTCCACGAACGCTACCGGACCCGAGCTCGTCTTGCCTTCTCAGGGAAGCGCAGCCTCACGGTGGGTTACCGGAAACCACGGTCGCACCAGATCGTCCAGGTAGAGCGTTGCCTGGTACTCATCCCACCCCTGAACTCTGTGCTGGCGAGGCTTGAAACCTGGCTAGAGGGTTCCCGGGGAGAGGGGGAGATCCTACTGGCCCTCGGGCAAGGGGGGAAGCCCGTGCTGGAACTCCGGTGGACCCGAGGTGAACCTGCAGCCTCGCTGTTCCTAGCTCTAGAGAGGGCAGTGAGCGAGGGCGAACTGGCAGGAGCCTCCGTTCTCAGTGAAGGCGCGAGGAGTCCCGCAGTGGTAGGCGACCCGACGGCTTGGACGGAAGGGGCGGACGGAGCACCCCTAGAAGCTCCTGCCTTCGCTCAAGCACACCCGGAGGTAGCCGCTCAGATGGGGAAACACCTTCGGAGGCTGGTGGGGCAAGGACGTCCCTCCGTGGTGGAGCTCTTTGCAGGTGCTGGTACCTTCACCGTGATGCTAGCCCAAGGGAACCTCGTTTACACTGCAGTGGATGAGAGTCGAGCTTCCTGTAAGGCAGCCCGAAGGAACCTGGCTCGTCGAGGGCTGGGACATGTACGGGTCCAGGAAGCCAATGGGATGACCTGGAAGATCCCCTCCCGAACCTCGCTGGTGTTGTTGGATCCCCCCCGAAGCGGGGCTCGCCCTGTGGCCGAGGCCCTGGCAAACTCAAGTGTTGCCGAGATCCTCTATATCTCTTGTGATCTGGCTACCCTCGCCCGGGATCTCTCGATCCTCGTGGCAGGCCGTTACAACGTGCTCTCACTCCATGGGTTCGATTTGTTCCCCCAGACAAGCCACCTGGAGGTGATTGCGCACCTGAGGCGACACTGACCTTGGCCACCCGCCGGACACATCCCCCAACTCTTGAAACCCTAACTCTCCGGCTTATCCGCGAGGAGACGCTCGTGACACCTGGGATGACCGTGCTCGTGGCCGTTTCGGGAGGTCCAGACTCCATGGCGCTGCTGCATGTCATGGCCAGGCTTGCTCCAAGGCTTGGAGTGAAGGTGGTGGCCCATGGGGTCGATCATGGCCTCCGCCCGGAGGCCTTGGGAGAACTTGAACTGGCCCAGGGGCTGGCCCACAACCTGAGAATCCCCATGGGAATCACGCGTGTGGAGGTTGCTCCTGGAGGAAACCTGCAAGCTCGGGCCCGGGAGGCTCGCTATCGAGCCCTTCGAGAAGCGGCACAGGTTGCAGGAGCCCAACGCATCGCCACGGGTCACCATGCGGACGACCGGGCCGAAACGGTGTTGATGCGGCTGCTCCAGGGGTCGGGTCTCCGGGGACTAGGGTGCCTCCCTGCTCGCCAGGGGGAGCTGATCCGCCCCTTCCTCAGGGCAAGGCGCCAGGATGTGATTGCTCACTTGGTCCGCCACCGAATTGTGGCCGCTCAGGATCCATCGAACAACGATGCACGTTTCTTGAGGACGCGAGTCCGAAGCGAAGTGATGCCCTTGTTGGAAACCCTCTCCCCGGCAGTGGTGACCCACCTAAACGACCTGGCAAATGACTTGCTCACCCTCAACATCCAGAGGGATCTTCCAGAGCGTGGGCGGGGTCAACGACGACAGATCGAAGGGGCAAGACGGGCAGGGCGGCAGGGGATCTGGCTACGGGAGGCCGGAGGGCGCGAGGTATGGGTAGCCGTGGCAGGAGAACAGGTCATGCTTAGAGAACAGAAGACCAACTCCCCTTCCGACGTAGGTGACAGTGAAAGGTCGTCGACGGCGGGGCAGGGGGGTGGCAAGCTTGCAGAGATGGCACGCTCGACGGGCGAAGCATCGGTCGGGCCAGCAAAGGTAAGGTCGTGAAGCAACAGCCAAAAACGCTTCTATTGTGGGTGGTTCTCATCCTGATGTTCGTGCTCATCTGGCAGTTCGTCGCTCCAGATGGCGCACGGCCGGAAACCACTCCCTTCAGCCAGTTCATGTCTCTCGTGCGCGCCAAGCCCGACGAGAAGCACGTCGAGTCGGTCGAGATCAAGGATCGGGAGTACACTTACACGGTCTACGACCCGACGGACAAGACCAAGCGACAATTCAAGACGCTTGGTCCATCGGGTGACGCTATCACCAAAGATCTCATCGAGCACAACATCACCGTGCGCTACCAGAAAGAGGACGGGAACTCCCTCTGGATGACCGCTCTGGTGACCATCCTGCCGATGGTATTCCTGCTGCTGATGTTCTACTTCTTCATGCGGCAACTCCAGGCCGGTGGTGGCAAGGCGATGAACTTTGGCCGCTCCAAGGCAAAGCTCCTCAACGAGTCCCAGAACAAGGTCACCTTCGCCGATGTTGCAGGTATCGATGAGGCCAAGGATGAGGTCGAGGAGATCATTGCCTTCCTCAAAGACCCCAAGAAATTCCAGCGCCTCGGCGGCCGCATTCCCAAGGGTGTACTTTGCGTGGGTCCTCCCGGTACCGGGAAGACCCTCCTGGCCCGGGCCATCGCCGGGGAAGCAGGTGTTCCCTTCTTCAGCATCTCTGGCTCAGACTTCGTAGAGATGTTTGTTGGCGTGGGTGCTAGCCGGGTCCGCGATCTCTTTGAGCAAGCCAAACGCCACGCCCCTTGTATTGTGTTCATCGACGAGATCGATGCAGTAGGACGCCACCGCGGCGCAGGTCTTGGCGGCGGCCACGACGAGCGGGAGCAGACCCTCAATCAGCTCCTCGTCGAGATGGATGGCTTCGAGGCCAACGAGGGTGTCATCATCATCGCAGCCACCAACCGCCCTGACGTCCTTGATCCAGCAATCCTCCGCCCCGGGCGCTTCGACCGCCGCATCACCGTTCCCCGCCCCGATGTTAAGGGGCGTACAGAGATCCTCCGGGTACACACCCGGAAGGTTCCGCTTGCTCCTGATGTCGACCTGGAAACCATCGCCCGTGGTACCCCAGGCTTTGCCGGCGCTGACCTAGAGAACCTCGTCAACGAGGCTGCCCTTCTCGCTGCCCGCTTTGACCGGGACCAAGTTTCCATGGCCGATTTTGAGATGGCCAAGGACAAAGTACTCATGGGAACAGAGCGCCGTTCCATGGTCATCAGCGAACACGAGCGCCGTACCACTGCCTGGCATGAAGCCGGCCATGCCCTCGTCAGCCTGGAGATGGCCCCCCACACCGACCCGGTGCACAAAGTCACCATCATCCCTCGTGGCGCAGCTTTGGGCCTCACCCAACCTCTCCCCAAAGAGGACAAGTACTCCACAAGCAAGGAGCAAGCCTTCGCTATGCTCGTCATGCTCATGGGAGGCCGTGTTGCAGAGCTGCTCGCCTTCAACCAGACCACCACCGGTGCCTCTAACGACATCAAGCGTGCCACCCAGATTGCTCGCCGTATGGTTACCGAGTT
>JANWXX010000296.1 GCA_025057345.1 Polyangiaceae bacterium
AACAACCCGAAGAAGCGCACCCTGACGGTGTGGGGCCAGGGTGCTATCAATGTCAACAATGCCAACGCCCAGACTCTGCTCTCGATCGTCTGTGGCTTTGCCGTAGCTAACCCTCCCCAACCCCTTTGCATCGAGCCGGAGCAGCAAGCTCGCTTCCTGATGGCAGTCAACATGCTCCGTAGCTTTACCGCTGGCGCTCCTCTCTTTTCCTCGCCCCGGGCCTTTGTCCGCGCCATGAAGGGCGAAGGGCCCATGGGCCGCATCCTCAAGGATATGGTCGGGATCATGCCGGTGGTGTTCTTCTCCGATGCGGAGGTGCAGAAGGCCATCTCCACCGAGAGCAAGATGTTCAGCATCTACGCCGATGGGATCGTCCCAGGCTACCGTCGTACCACGCGAGTCCGCATCCACGCAGTCGTCGACTTCCGGAATGCTCCCCCGCCTGGGTTCGGCTTTGCTGGCATCCCCATGGCAGGGTTGAGCGGCTCCGCAGCAGGTTTTCCTGGCCCACCCCCCGGTGTTGGCTTCCCCACAGGCAGCGAGACAACCCGGAGTACGCCCCCCTCCGGAGCCTCTCCGGGAACCTCAGGCTCCGCCGGGACGGATGGTATTCCAGGAGCGCTCGCCCCCAACCCCGGGGGGACGCTTGTCTACTACCGCATCGAGTGAGCAGATCGATACGACGCCATGGCCACCTATCTGGGAATCGATATCGGACAGACGCTGGTGCGAGCGCTCCTCGTGCGGGTTTCATATCGGAAGCTCACCATCGAGGGGATGGGGGCCTGCGAGGTGGGGGGCTTGGCCGATGTGGTAGAGGCAGTTCGCTTTGCCGTGGGGGGCCTTGCAGCGCGCTGCGATGGGGTGGCGGTTTCGCTGCCCGGCGAGCGAATCTTTCTCCGAAGGATGGAGCTACCTGCGGCAGCACAACGCCAGCTTGCCGAGATAATCCCCTTTGAGATCGAGGCCCAGATCCCCTTCGAGCTGGAGCATGCAGTCTTCGACTACCGGCCCCTTCCTCGGGGCCGTGACCCGGAGAAACTCCGCGTGTTTGCTGCCATTGCACGCACGACGGAGGTCCAAGAACGCATCGACCTGATCAAGCTCGCTACGGGACATGAACCCGAAGCCGTACTCCCCGGAGCCTTCTCTCTGGCGGCGCTAATCCCTGTGCTCCCTGAGCTTTCTTCTGTTGGACAGATTGCCATCCTCGACATTGGCGCTGCCCACACGGAGGTATTGCTTGTCCAAAATGGCGAAATTTCCTTTGCTCGCACCCTTTCCGTAGGCACCCAGGGGCTCCCTGCCTCCGCTTCGGTGCTAGCTCGGGAACTCCGGCAGACCCTCGCCGCTTGGAGAGCATCCGGCGGTGGCCTCCTGGATGCCATGTACATCTCCGGCGGCGGCGCTCTGGCCCCGGGGGCTGAGATCTTTCTCTCCGGTGAGCTTGGCGTTGCAGTCCGCATGCTCCCTATGCCAGCCTCTGAGGGCCTCTCTCCGGAGCAGGTTGCCCAGCTCCCTCGTTTCGCCAAGGCCCTGGGCCTCGCCTTGAGCCTGGGACAGCGAGGCAAGCACCTCAACCTGCGCCAAGGCCCACTCAAGTTTGAACGAGGCTTTGGCTTCCTACGGGAGCGGGTTCCGGCGCTGGTGGCCCTGGGAGTGGTCATCGTGCTCAGCGCAGCATTCTCCTTGTGGGCCGAGCTCAGGGCCTTGGGGGCTGAGCGCGAAGTGCTGGAGAAGGCCCTCTTCATCATTTCCAAGGAGGTATGGGGAGAGGGCACTACAGACCCCGAGCGGGTCAAGACCCTGATGGAGCAAGGCTCTGGAGGAAAGGACTTGGACCCTCTGCCCCCGGTCGATGCCTTCGATGTGCTGGTCCAACTTGCTGAGAGCGTGGATCCAGCCTCCCTTAAGCATGATCTGGACGAGGTGGACGTCCAGCGAGGTAGCCCACAGTCCGTTCCTAAGGTCACCCTCCACGGCATCGTCCCCAAGGTACAGGACGCGGAGGATCTCTCCACATTGCTCAAGCAATTCCCTTGCTTTCAGGAGGTCAAGGTGATCAAGACCTCCCAACAGATTGGCGGAGACGGGCAAAAATATCACATGGAGTTCGAGCTGCGGTGCCCTGCTCCTGGTGCCAGGAAGGTCGCCGGTACTTCCTCTGCCTCTCCCGGGAAGAAGGAGGAGAAATGAGCCGTCTTTCCGCCTGGTTTGCAGAGCTCTCCCCTCGGGAGCGGCGTCTCCTGTCCCTCTTTGGACTCCTCGCTGGGGCCTTCCTCCTTTGCCTAGTCCCGATGGGGTTCACCTCTGTGCTCTCCTCACGCCGCGAAGTCAATGCCGAGCTACGGGAGGCCATCCAGAAGATTCAGGCGAACCGCGAGACGATCAAAATGCAGCAGGCCCGTCGGGACCAGGTTGCCGCACGGTACGCGAAGAAGGCCCCCAAGCTTGGAGGTTTTCTTGAGCAGCTCGCCAAGGAGACGGGCGTCGAAATCCCCGAGGCCCAGGAGCGGCCTGAAACCCCCATCGGCAAGCGCTACGTCGAGCGCTCCACCCAGATTCGGCTCCGTAAAGTGGGAGGGCTGCCTCTCCTCCGCTTCCTGGAGAAGATTGAGCAGTCCAGCTACCCCCTCGCCATCACCCGCCTCAACGTCCGCAAGCGAGGGGCCGACCGGGATTCCTTTGATGTCGAAATGATTGTCAGCGCCTATGATCGCAACGACGCGCCCCCAAGCCCTTCCCCTGCGGGCTCCGCCGAGGCCCCATGATGGAGCGAATCAAGCGCACCCTCCCTTATGTTGGTTACGCCTTCTTCTACGGCTTCGTTTTCCTCCTTGGCTGCTACCTCACCTTCCCCTACCACAAGCTCAAGGACCGCCTTATCGCCGAATTCGCTGCCCAGCAGAAGGGCAAGCTCACCACCCAGAAACTTGAGATCGATGACCTTGAACCCTACTGGTTCACCGGCATCCGGGCCCGTGGCGTTCGCCTCTCCATCACCAACGCCCCGAAAATCACTGGGGAAACCGACCCACCTACCGTGCTTGAGTGGGAGGAACTCCAAATACATTACTCCCTGCTGGCCCGCTTCTTCGGTAAGCACAAGGTTTCCTTCCTTGCCCGCGCCTTTGGTGGGCAACTGGAGGGCACCTTCTGGGATTCCTCCACCGAGAGGCACCTGGACTTTGAGATGAGCGACATCACCGTGGGCCGCGTCGAGCCTCTCCGAGCCTTGCTTGGGCTGCCGATGTTCGGCTCCATGCAGGGCAAGGTCGACCTCACCTTCCCCGACAAGCGGGCCTCCAAGGGAGAGGGAAGCATCAAGCTCACCCTCGTCGACCTCGCCGTGGGAGACGGAAAGGCCAAGCTCAAGGACACCCTTGCGCTTCCCAAAATCCAGGTGGGTGAGCTCACCCTGGAGGCCACCGTCAAGGAAGGCCTCGTCGTCATCAGCAAGCTGGAAGCCCAAGGCAAGGACGTGGACCTTGCCGCCGATGGGACCATCCGCCTCAAGGATCAGCCCACCGAGTCCCTTACGGACCTCTACCTACGCTTCCGCATCAACGACAGCTATCGTAACCGTAACGACCAGACCCGGGGTCTCTTTGGTGCCCCAGGCAGCTCGACGCCGGCGCTCATCGAACTGGCAGACCCTAAGGTCAAGAACAGCAAGCGTCCCGACGGCTTCTACGGTTGGCACGCGGTGGGTCTGATTAGTTCTCTTCGCTTTGAGCCCTTTCCCGGCAATCCCCCTGCCAACCGCCTCACCCCCTCCCCTGCCCAAGGTGCTATCCGCGGCTTCGTCCGCTGAACCGAGGCGTGCGGCTCCTCCACATGCAGAGTGCTTCCTTCTGCAGGCAACGCCTTGCAGGTTGCTTCACCCCATGAGCCAGTTGCTCCGGTAGCACGCAAGAAGTTCGCTCAACTCTCCGTCATCCCCTGGGTAGATTCCTTCCGACCAGCTAAAGACGGAAGCTGGTCGGTCGTCGGGTTGGAAGATGGGGATCACGTGAAGATGTATATGAGTTGAGCTCTGAGTTAGCTCACCATCGCTGCTCCCGGTGGAGGCCAGGTAGCAGCGGCGTGGTATGAGGGTCCGCTCAATCACGCAGGCTGCGTGCCGCGCTAGTCTCGCCAGATGGATCCAATCTGCCTCGCTCAGCTCCTCGAAGGAAGTGCGGTGTTCGCGCAGCAATACCAGGATGTGGCCCCAGCGGCGCACATAGCGTGGAAGCAGTACCAGAGCACGTTCATCCTGATGAAGAAGGAACAGAGGACCAAAGCTGCCATCCCGCAGGGCGCACATTAGGCAAGCAAAGTCGCCTCCTTCCTGACGGATCCGGGCCAAGGCATCCTCGCGTCTGAGCAAGGTGGGCATGGCCGGAATCTTACCGTGGTGTGGGTGCTCCTGGAGAACCGACACGCCTGTTCTAGATGAGTTGCAGTAGCCTTAGCTCAGCCTGTTGCTCCTTGCGATCCATAACTTGGGAGCACTCCTCGACCTTCATCGAGGGGGGTTGCAGATGGCAGCCTTCTCCATCTCGGCGGTGACAAACCATTTGGCGAGCCTTTGCCCGGCTGCCGGAATGGCTCCGTGCAAAGACTACTCTACCGATTCCAAGGAGCGCTGGCGGATGGTCAGCGTATCGCCGGGTTCTTGGCGTCAAAACTGACACGCCACAGCTTGGACGCCCCAAAGGCTTGTGGCATCGGAGGAAACGGTGCCGACCGTAGTACCGCTCGCTGTGCAATCTGGTCGAATTCAGGGATGCCGCTAGGTCGCACCAGTACCACGTTCACCACCCTCCCATCGGACAGGATCGTAAACTCGACGATGGCGATTCCTTGCCTTCCGGCCGCCGCCTTATCCTTTGGGAAGGCTAGCCCCCACGCTCCGTAGAGTCGGCCAAAGACCATCCGTACATACGCTCCGATCGCAGGGTCTGCAGGCTTCACCTCTGGAGATTCCCCGACTCCCTGACCTCCGGCCCGTGAGGTCGAGCCCCCTTCCTGATCTCCCCCCGAACCTGGCTGCCTAGAACCTTCTTCGCCGCCCCGTCCTTCCCCTCCCAGCCCGCCTGTCGGGCTCGCATGAAGCAGCGACTGTGTCGTCGAGGAAACCTCCTGCTCACTATCGGTGGTATCTCGTGGCTGGTCTACGGTCGTCGCTGGGACTGCAGGGCGCCCCCGGGTCACGGAGGGGCGTGCGAATGCGACGGAGGCTCCGTTCTGGCGGCTTGGACTCTGGACTCCATCAGGTGCTCCTAGTCCCGGAGAGGAGTGCCTCCCTCCCGCTGTCGCATCCCCGACTGGACGCTCCACCTCGCCCTCGCCCTGGGGTCGCGGGGCGCTCCCCAGCCGTCCTCCGCGCACCGAGGGCCATCGGGCCTCCCGCTCACCCTTGGATGGATCGGACTGGGCTACCGGTCTTCGCTCCTGGTGCATCCCCTTCCCGGAAGCTAGGAAAGTGAGCTCCATGGGATTCCAGGTGGAGCGTCTATCCTCTAGCGAGGCCCGATCCATGTCTGTATGGATTCTCTGTACCTGGCTCCGGTCCAGGCGAGACAAGAGATCCTTGGAGAGGAGCAGTCCGGCGTCCTGATCAGCCAAGTTGAGAGCAGGCTGCCCCATCGTGTCTCCTCCGTGCCCTTGGCATTGCTGATCCAGGCGGGGAGCATCGACTCCCCCTGGGAGGTGCGGTGCCGCAGCCTGAAGGGAGGAAGAAGGGGCTGTGAGTTGGGGACCATCCACCACACCCATAGGAGGCAGATCGATCTCGAAGGTATCGTCCAGGGTTGCAGGAACCACAACCTGGGTGGGTAGGGTCGGTGCCTCAGGAGGGAGCGTTGCCAGACGAGCCACGAGAGCTGCACTCCCCCCCAGCCCTGCCGCGTGAAGAATTAGGGAGAGTAGGAGAGGAATCTCTCCTCTTGACCGTTGTTCCCAGGAAGTCCGAGGGGGGAGCTGGATGGTTGCAGGTGGTGGGTGATGGGTGTTCTTTTGCGGCCCGATCGCGAGAGGTGACCGGGAGGAGAGATCCCTACGTCGGACGAGATCTGCCGCCAGGAAGCGTGTCAACGCACTGTCATGCGATCGGGGAGAGGACATGGAGGATGGAAGGATGCCAGCAGGGGGTTGGAATGCCAAACTAGCCCGCTCGAACTACATGCCCTTCCTAGTGTTCTCCCAAGCCAACAAAGAGCCTCCTGTGGAGGCGGTTCTGGTGCAGAAGGGACGCTCCTTCTTCCGGGTAGAGTTGGAGTTTCTCCGGCGCCAACTGGCGGAAGGTGGGTGGGGGGTGTTCCATGTACGGCTGACGCTGCCGGGGCG
>JANWXX010000297.1 GCA_025057345.1 Polyangiaceae bacterium
GGTTGGTGCTCTTCGCCCTCCCCCTGGGGCTGCTCTTGGGGCTCTCACTCTGGCATAACTACGCGCGGTTCCACGATCCCTTCGAGGTTGGCTATCGCTACCTGACGGTTGTCTGGCAAGCTCGGATCGAGAAGTGGGGGCTCTTTTCCTACCACTACCTAGCCCGGAACTTGGGGGTTGTGCTGACAAGCCTACCGTTTCAGGGACGCGGAGGAGGAGCATCACTCCAGATAAGCATCCATGGGCTGGCGATCTGGTTGACGACGCCGATCTACTTGCTCTTGCTTTGGCCACGAAGGAAGCCCGGGACCTGGTGGGCTTTGGGGCTGACGGCAGCTTGTGTGGCACTGCCGTCATTGCTTTATCAGAACACCGGGCAGGTACAGTTTGGCTACCGCTTTTCCTGCGATTACGCGGTATTTTTGTTGGCGATGTTGGCCATAAGTCGGCCGAAGCTTGGGATTGGGTTTTGGGTGCTGGCCCTCTGTGGGGTACTGGTCAACGCTTTTGGGGCCCTCACCTTCGACCGCCCCCGCTTTGCCCACTTCTATGCGGATGAGCGCACAGGGGCAATCTATCAGCCGGATTGAGGGGGAGGCTCAAGGGCAGATTGCCGTGAGCCAGTTGTACCGGTCTGGGAGTTCACCGTACTGGATCCCAGTGATGGTGTTGTAGAGACGAGAGGCAATCTCGCCAGGAGCCGCGGGGAGCCGCAGCCGAAGGTCACCTATACCCAGCTCTCCCACGGGGGCGATCACCGCGGCGGTGCCGGTGCCGAAGGCTTCCTGGAGGGCTCCGGAGCGGGAAGCTGCGATCAATTCCTCGATGGAGATGACCCGCTCAGACACCCGCACCCCCCAGCTCCGCATCAGGGTGAGGGAAGAGTCCCGGGTGATGCCTGCCAGGATCGTATCTCCCAGGGGAGGCGTGACCACTTCGTCTCCGATACGAACGAAGAAGTTCATCGTTCCCACCTCTTCTAGGTTCTTACGGTGCACTGCATCGAGCCACAATACCTGGTCGAAGCCGTTGCTTTTGGCCCTAGCCGCCGCCAGTAGGCTAGCAGCATAGTTGGCTCCGGTTTTCACTGCACCAAGCCCGCCCGGAGTTGTCCGGACGTGCTCCTGCTCTACCCAGATCCGGAGTGCTTCCAGGCCCTTCTCGTAGTAGGCTCCGACCGGCGAGAGCAGCACCAAGAGTGTGTATGTGTTTGCCGGGCGGACCCCAAGGAATCCTTCCGTGGCGAAGAGCAGGGGGCGGATGTAGAGCGACTGACCCCGCTCCCTCGGAACCCAGGAAGCATCCCTTCGCACGTGCTCTAGAAGGGAGGCGCGGGTCAACTCAAGGTCGATAGCAGGCATCGCCAGCCGTGCAGCTCCGGTGTGCATGCGCTGCAGGTGGGCATCCATCCGAAACACCCGGATCACGCCGTCTGCCCCTCGGAATGCCTTGAGCCCCTCAAACATGCTCTGGCCGTAGTGGAGTGCTGAGGCTGCAGGATCCACCGCCAGGGCGGCCCGGGGCTTGATTTGCACGTCGTGCCAGCCACGCCCTTGGGACCACTGTAGGGTGAGCATGTGCTCGGAGAATATGCGCCCAAAACCGAGGGGGGCCGGAGTACGTACAGGTGAAGGAGAGCCGGAGCCCGAGGAGATGTTCTGCATGGGACGGAGCCTAGCGCCGTACCCCTCCTGCGTGCATCTCATCTCTCCTGCTTGCTCCCTTTTTTGACGCAGTGGAAGGTGCGTTGCCGCAACGCTCTGCAGCATCCTGGAGACGCTGCGCGTCGTACCGTTAGTCAGCCGCGACGATGGTGTTCTCTAGGGTACCTAGCCGCTCAATGGAGAGGCTTACATGATCCCCAGGCTGGAGCCACTGATTGTCCGTGATCTTACTGCCATTGAGTTCTAGCAAGCACCCGGTTCCCACGGTGCCGGAGCCAATAACATCCCCCGGAAACACTGTGACTCCGTCGCTGATGCGCTCCAGCAATTCAGCGAAGGTCCAGTGCATATCCCGTAGGTTTCCGGAGGAAAGCTGACGGCCGTTGACCGAGGCGGTCATCACGAGGTCGTAGCGATCGCCCCGAGGGCCCGGGATCCTTCGATCCGCCAGTTCGTCGCAGGTTACTAGCACCGGGCCTAGGCCAGTGGCGAAATCTTTCCCTTTGGCTGGCCCTAGGGAGAGCTTCATCTCCTCCATCTGCACCGCCCGAGCAGACCAGTCGTTCATGATCATGTAGCCAAAGATGTAAGCGTCCGCCTCGCTAGCCCGGAGATTCTTGCCCATACGACCGACGACAATGGCCGCCTCCAGCTCGAAGTCGAGGCGCTCTCGATGGAGAGGCCCCACCGGAAGCGGCCCTGGCCCCACCACCGCTTGATGGTTGGTGAAGTAGAAGACCGGGAACAAGTCAAACTCGGGGATCATCGGCAGCCCCCGGTTCCGCCGGGCCGACTCCACATGCTGCCGGAAAGCATAACCGTCGCGCATCGATGTCGGCCTAGGAATAGGTGCCACCAGCTCTGCACTCGCTAGAGGAAGGAAGATCTCTTCTGGAAGCCGCCCTGCCTGGGCCAAGAGCTCTTCTGCGATCGGGCGAGCAACCTCTGCCCGTTCGATGAACTCTAGCACCGACGCGCCATAGCGGGCGCGGACCGAGCCCTCTGAGGCGTCGCGGCCAGCCTCACGCTCGTGGTGAGCAAAGGCCGCACGCAGGTCCAGAATGCGGTCATCCACAAGGGCCCCTGGGCGTAGGTCAGGGCCGCGGCGGAAGGTGACGAGTCTCATGAGGCCCCCCTCTAGCATCACCTTCATTCTGAAAGAACAGCTCCGTCAATCCGTGTTCTGTCTGTGTTGCCCCCAATCGAACCACTCGGTTGGGTTCTGCGCGATCCAAGCTCCGAGTAGGTCTGCGATCTTCTGCGCCGCTTCGAGGAGCGACGCCTCGCCAGCACGTCGCTCTAGGAAGAGAGCCTGGGAGAGCTGGACCTGCACTGCGAGGAAGCCTGTACGCCGGGTGAACACCGGGAGCAACGGAGCGCCGGTAGCACGAGCTAGGGCAAAGGGGCCCAACGGAAGCCTAAACGGGCGGCCCCAGAGGGTCACGGGCAGCGAACGTACCCCTGGAGGGGTCCGGTCCACTTGGATTGCTACGCAGGCCCCACGCCGGAGCAAGCCCACTAGCTCCAACGCACCTGTGCTCTCCCCAGCCAGGAACACCTGGAGCCCTCCGCGACGGCGTACCTCGTCGGAGATCTGCCGGGCCTGGGCGTTCGCTTCTGGCTGCATTACCACGACTACCTCGATCCCCAATCGCTCCGCCAACAGAGCGCCGGCCAGCTCGAAGCCGCCGGTGTGCGCTGTTACTAGGATGCACCCCCGCCCTGGCAGCGCGAGAAAGTGTTCGGCGCCACGAACCTCGATGTGCGCTTGCTTCCTGCGAGGGCCGAGGGCAGCGATTCCCTCGGCCATGGAGCGAGCAAAGTGGGTGAAGAGGGCCATCTCATCACGGTACTCCTGAAGACGGGAACGGGGACCAAGGATAGCGCGGAGGTTGTTCCGAACTCCACGACGGTGCGCAGGCCGCAAGACCCAGAACAGCGGCCCTAGCAGGGCTGGAGCGCCTCGGAGCAACCATGCAGGGCTGTGGGTGGCACCGAGGACTGCCAGGCGACGAAGGAACGCTCCATCGGGAGCAAGGGAGGGAAGCAAGTCCGCAGCAGGGTGCCGGATGAGAGGCAAACCTGCAACCCTTACCTCTAGGGTGGCGACCGAACGCCGGGGGGCTTATCTTCTCCCCGCAGCGCATGAATTTGTTTCCGTGGCAACCCCGCGACTGGACCCGACGCTTGGCTGATTTTGTCCGGCGGGTGTTCCGAGGGCTGATTGAGCATGGCGCCCTCGATCATGCGGCTACGATGTCGTTCTACTTCTTCCTGGGGATGATCCCCTTGCTGGTCTTTGCTGGGCATCTCCTTGCTAACAACATTGACAGCTTTGACGAACTCACTCGGAAGCTCCTTACCTTTGCTCCTAGAACTGCGGTCGATCTCCTTGTGGGTCAGCTCCACGCCATGTCCGACGGGAAATCCCGGAGTTTGGCTCCCCTGAGTCTCCTTGGCTTCCTGATTCTCACGTCCAACGGCGTCCACAACTTGATGGATGTGCTGGAGCTGGTCACCCGCGCCCCCCATCGCCCTTGGTGGAAGCAGCGTCTGATTGCAGTACTTTCGGTTCTTGGCATGCTGGAGGTTGGCGCTGGCCTTAGTTTCCTCCTGCTCTGGGTGGGCAAATCCTTCCAAGTTCGTCACAAGGATGAATCCCAAGGGCTTGCCCAGCTCTACGAGGCCCTGCGGAACTTTGCAGCCAGCACCTGGCAGCAGCTCGGTGCCATCGTCCTCTTTGCCATCCTTCTAGCCGTGGGGCTCGCCATCTTCTACCGCTATGGCGTAAGTTATCCCCCTCGGGTTAAGCGCCGGGTTTGGCCTGGTACTTTCGTCGCTATTGGCTGTTGGATCCTCTTCTCCTGGGCCTTTGGGGCCTACGTCTCTGGTATGGGTCAGTACGCGGTCTACTATGGCAGTCTTGCCACCGTCGCTATCTTCCTTGTCTGGCTCTATCTGACGAGCCTCTCTATCCTTCTGGGAGCTGAGGTCAATGCCCAATTGGAGGGGCTTCGCGACCCATACCACTCTAGGTTGCGCCCCAAGAAACCCCTCGCCGGCTACCACTTGCGTCCTAGTGCTCGTGCCGATGCCTCCCAGACGCCCCTCCCCGATCCCCTCCTCACGCGGACTCCTGGCGCCACCGATTCGCCTCTCCTGGACTCGGTCCCTCCCCCTGACTCCTTCTCTACACCACCGCCTCCCCGACCTGAACCTGCACCACTCCGCGAGGCTCGCGAGAGCTGAAGCGCCAGTGCATCCCTAATGACCAGACCCCGGAGGAGAGGTGAAAAACGCTTTCAAGTCTCCCCTTGTCCTTGCGACTAGGCGTGGGCGACCCAACAAGGGCGAGGTACTGCCACAAAGATGACCGCGGCGAGCAACCTGCGGCATGAAGGTGGCTTCCAAGGAGATCGCATGGTAGCAGAGAAGATATCGAGGCGTGTCTTTCTGAGCGTGGTGTCAACGGTGAGTGCGGTGGCCTCCGTGGGCCTTCTCGCAGCATGTGGTGGCAAACCCAAAGAGTTCTCCTGCGCTGCGGATGCTTCTCTCAAAGAGGACGAGAAGAAAGTCCGCGAGTCAGTGAAGTACGTGGATAAATCGCAGGAGCCTGGAAAGAAGTGCAGCAATTGCTCCCAGTATCTCAAGGCTGCAGCGGAGGGTCAGTGCGGTGGTTGCAAGGTAGTCAAGGGCACCATCCACCCGGAGGGCTACTGTACCCTCTGGACTAGAGCTAGCTGAGTCAGCCGAGGGAAGGGGTAGGGGGACATCTGCACAACGTTCTCGGCGCAGGGGGCTGCCCGGCCGAAAGCCGGAGCGCGTTGCGGACGATTGAGACGGGGCCGAGGGCCATCAACAGCGCTGCAAGCGCTAGGGTCACCTTGCCCGCGACTACCGCGGGGATGGCGAGTATGTTGTAGCCCGCAGCCCAGGCCAGGTTCTGGATGTCGAAGATCACCCTTGCCCCGTCCTTGCTCCAGGCCACCTTCCAGGAACGCTGACGTCACAGGGCATTGCTGGGGGGGGCCGCTCACCTGCCATCGATACGGGCCAGGACGCTCTTGAGGTAGAGGCCCTCGGGGAAGGCGGCGGGGACCGGGTGATCGGCCCCTTGGAAGCCCCGCTCTAGGACAACAGCGGAGCGCCCGGCGGAGGCAGCTCCCAGGGCCAGGGCGCGCACCAGGGCGTCGGAGGAGATCGCTGCCGAGCAGGAGGAGAGCACCAGCAGCCCCCCGGGGCGGGTCGCGCGGCAGCCGAGGGCGGCGAGCTTGCGGTAGGCGATCAAAGCGTCCTCGCGGGAGGCGCGGGTGGGAGCGAGCTTTGGGGGGTCACAGAGCACCAGATCGTAGCCGCCCTCGCGAGCGGCGCGCTGCAAGGCATTGCGGGCGTCGTCCCGGGCGAACTGGATGCGCTCTGCAAGACCGTTGGCGCGAGCCACGGAGGCACCGATGTCGATCGCTAGGCCGCTCTCGTCCACAGCAAGCACTTCGCTAGCACCACCGCGAGCCGCCGCCATGGCAAAGGAGCCGACGAAGCAGAAAGCGTCGAGGACACGGCGCCCCCGGGCGAGCTGTTCGATCCGGGCACGGAGGGGGCGTTGATCCAGGTAGAAGCCCGTCTTCTGAGCGAGTTCCGGGGGGAGTTCGTAGC
>JANWXX010000298.1 GCA_025057345.1 Polyangiaceae bacterium
TATCCTGGAGATGCTCAAGCGGGTAGATGTACACCAGCTCGCCGAGCAACTTCGTGTTGAGATGCGGAAGGCATCCAGCGAGGCCAAGCGGAAGAAGACTGCCAAGCGGCTCAAGGTAGTCGAGGCCTTCCGGGAGAGTGGCAACCGCCCCGAGTGGATGATGCTCACAGTGATCCCGGTGCTCCCACCGGATCTGCGCCCGCTGGTTCCTCTAGATGGGGGCCGCTTCGCTACCAGCGATCTCAACGACCTCTATCGCCGGGTCATCAACCGGAACAACCGCCTCAAGCGCCTGCTGGAGCTCAACGCACCAGATATCATCATTCGGAACGAGAAGCGCATGCTCCAAGAAGCGGTGGACGCCCTGTTCGATAACGGGCGCCGCGGCAAGACCATCACCGGCCCCAACAAACGCCCGCTGAAGTCGCTAAGCGATATGCTCAAGGGTAAGCAGGGGCGCTTCCGCCAAAACCTGCTAGGCAAGCGCGTAGACTACTCGGGCCGCTCCGTCATCGTCGTCGGTCCGACGCTGCGCTTGCATCAGTGCGGTCTTCCCAAGAAGATGGCCCTAGAGCTGTTCAAGCCCTTCATTTACAACAAGCTGGAGGAGAGGGGCTATGTCAACACCATCAAAAGCGCTAAAAAGATGGTGGAGAAAGAGCGCCCCGAGGTCTGGGATATCCTTGAGGAGGTCATCAGCGAGCACCCAGTGCTGCTAAACCGGGCACCGACGCTCCATCGCCTTGGTATCCAAGCCTTTGAGCCCGTGCTCATCGAAGGTAAAGCCATTCAGCTTCATCCGCTTGTTTGCACTGCATTCAATGCGGACTTCGACGGCGACCAGATGGCGGTCCACGTACCGCTGAGCATCGAGGCCCAGATGGAAGCGCGGGTGCTGATGATGAGCACCAACAACATTCTGAGCCCCGCTCACGGCAAGCCGATTATCAACCCTACCCAGGATATCGTCCTAGGGCTCTACTACCTCACCCGAGAACGTCCTTTCACCAAGGGGTATATGCCGCTCCCTAGGGATCTGCGCGACAAGCCTCCGACTCCTAAGCATCTGACCTGCAAGGTCTGGGTTCGGGAAACTGGCCAGGAGATCGAGATCTCACTCACGGAGGCCGAGTGGAAGGCTGCCGTCGCGTCTTTCCTCACCGGAACTTTCATCCCAGAGGAAAAGCTCGACCCGGTAAAGAAGATACCGGTAATCGAAGATGAACGTAGCAAGGAAGGGTTCAAGGTCGATTTCGCCAAGCGATGCGTGCTCCGGGCAGTAAAGGCCTACCAGATGGAACGCTTTGGCACGCTGCGAGGGTTCTACACGGACATGAACGACGTGCGCCGGGCCTATGACGCAGGGGAGGCCCATCTCCATGCCTTCGTGAGTGTCCGCCACGAAGAACGGGGAGATATAGTGGAGCGTGGCACATACACCACTACTGTGGGTCGTTGCCTAGTGAGCGAGATCCTACCGCCCAAGGTTCCCTTCAATCTAGTGAACAAAACGTTGGATAAGAAGGCTCTTTCAGCCCTGATTGACGCAACTTATCGGCTCCATCGCAACAAAGAGACGGTGCTGTTGGTGGATCGTCTCCGGTCCATGGGCTTCGACTATGCCACGCGCTCCGGGATGAGCATTTGCATGGACCATATGGTGATTCCTCAGAAGAAGAAGGAGATTCTTGAGCAAGCCACACGGGAGGTGGAGAAGGTCGTAGAGCAGTATCAGGAAGGCCTGATCACCGACGGGGAGCGATACAACAAGATTGTCGATGCATGGGCCGAGGCTGCCGATAAGGTGACCGAGGCAATGATGAAGGAGATCGGAACCGAGCAGGCCATCGATCCGGAGAGTGGTGACATTGTCTCGCACGCGAGCTTCAACCCAATCTACGTGATGGCTAACTCAGGCGCCCGCGGGTCCCAACAGCAGATCCGGC
The DNA here is from genome assembly GCA_025057345.1 of Polyangiaceae bacterium. Classification (GTDB taxonomy): domain Bacteria; phylum Myxococcota_A; class Polyangia; order Polyangiales; family Polyangiaceae; genus JANWXX01. The sequence goes on from JANWXX010000298.1 coordinate 1,947, forward strand.
AGCTTGCGGCGATGCGAGGCCTGATGGCGAAGCCTTCCGGCGAGATCATCGAGACACCGATCACAGCCAATTTCCGTGAGGGGCTGACGGTGCTTCAGTACTTCATCTCTACCCATGGTGCTCGCAAGGGCCTTGCCGATACAGCCCTCAAGACAGCAAACTCCGGCTATCTCACCCGCCGCCTTGTCGACGTCGCCCAGGACGCAGTGATTAGCATCTTCGACTGCGGTACCCTCAATGGCGTCCTCATGCGCAAGCTAGAGGAAGGCGGAGAGACGATCCAGCCCTTGGCGGATCGTATCCTCGGTCGTGTTCTTGTCGAAGATGTCATCGATCCTCTCAATGGTGAAACCGTCATTGTCGAAGCTGGCACTGAGCTGGACGAGAAGGCCGTGCGAGCCATTGAAGAGGCTGGCGTCGAGGAAGTACGCATCCGCTCGGTGCTGACTTGTGAGGCTAAGCGAGGTATCTGCGCCCTCTGCTATGGTCGTGACCTGGCCCGCGGCTATCGAGTCAACATCGGTGAAGCGGTCGGTATCATCGCTGCTCAATCGATCGGTGAGCCCGGTACCCAGCTCACCATGCGTACCTTCCACATCGGCGGTGCTTCCTCCGGCAAGGCCGAGCAATCAAGCTTGGAGTCTCGTAGCGAAGGGACCATCAAGCTTCGGGATGCTCTCAACCACAATGCTCCTGCCGCTACTGCCACCACCAAGGATGGTCGCGTCGTGGTCATGAATCGCAACAGTGAGCTGGTGATCATCGATAGCAACCAGAGGGAGCGTGAGCACCACAAGCTTTGGTACGGAGCCGAGCTGAAGGTTCGCAATGGGGATCAGGTCAAGGCCGGCCAGCAACTGGCCACGTGGGACCCACACATGGTTCCTGTACTCGCTGACACCAGCGGGATCGTCAAGTACGGCGACCTCGTAGACGGCGTCTCGGTCATCGAGAAGGTGGATGAAGTGCTCGGCCTCAGCCGCCGTGTCGTGATTGAGTCGAAGGCGACGGATCTGCGTCCCCGTATCACCATTAAGGATCCAGTCACCGGCGAAACCAAGAAGCTCCCCGGCTCGGAGCAAGATGCCCGCTACCTCATTCCTGTCGGTGCTCACATCGTCGTCGCCGATGGTGACATGGTGGACGTCGGGACTGTCCTCGCCAAGATGCCCCGCGACGCCGCCAAGGTGCAGGATATTACCGGAGGCCTCCCCCGGGTCGCCGAGCTGTTCGAGGCCCGCAAGCCCAAGGACCACGCTATTGTCTCCGAGATCGACGGCGAGGTTTCCTTCGGCAAGGATATGAAAGGCAAGCGGAAGGTCATCGTCACTCCCTTTGACCAGCACGGCAATCGCCTCGACAACCTCGCCCGTGAATACCTCATCGCCAAAGGCAAGCTCATCCAGGTCCACGCCGGTGATCGCATCCGCGCCGGGGACCAGCTCATGGCAGGCCCTGCCAACCCTCATGATATTCTCCGGGTCAAGGGTGAGATCGAGCTAGCTGCCTGGCTCGTTAACGAGATCCAACAAGTTTATCGCCTCCAGGGCGTCGGGATTAACGACAAGCATATCGAGGTTATCGTGCGGCAGATGCTGCGCCGCGTGCGGATCAAAGAAGTCGGGGATACCAACTTCCTGGTGGACGAGCCGGTGGAGAAGCATCTGTTTGAGCGGGAGAACAAGAAAGTGCTGGCCCAGGGCCTCCGCCCCGCTACAGCCGAACCTCTCCTCCTCGGGATCACCAAGGCCTCCCTGTCCACCGACTCCTTTATCAGTGCGTCGTCCTTCCAGGAGACTACCAAGGTACTCACCGAAGCTGCCATCAGTGGCAAACAGGATGACCTCCTCGGTATCAAAGAAAACGTCATCATGGGCCGCCTCATCCCTGCTGGAACCGGGCTCCCCGCCTACAAGCGCCTCAAGATGATCGTCGAAGACGAAGGAGCCACCGTTCCCCACGCCACCACGCCGCCCCCTAGGCGCGAGGAGCCCCCCGTTGCCGTCGGCGACGAGTGAACCTCTCCCGAGCCCCTACTCACCACAAGTAGCCCGAATAAGGCGAGGACAGTATTCTCGATCATGTGCGAGCGTGAGCAGCGAGCACATAAGCTACACACGCCGTAAGCTTCTTGGCATAGGGGACGTGGAGGAACTCGTTGGGACCATGAGCATTGGCTCGCGGGCCCAAAACCCCTGTGATCAGGAATTGTGCCTGCGGGAATCGCCGCCCCAACATCGCCATGAAGGGGATGGTTCCTCCTTCTCCGATGGCTGCTGCAGGTCGTTGGTAGAACGTTCGAGACGCCTCTTGGAGTGCAGCCTCTAGCCAGGGGGCGGTGGGAGGCGCATTCCAACCTGTGGCACTCTGATCAGGGGTGAACTTCACCCTTGCTTGGTAGGGTGGATCGGCAGCGAAAAGGGATTCGAGCGTCTCGGTCGCTTTCTTGCTTTCGAGGGTGGGCGGCAACCGGAGGGAAAGCCTGAGGGTAGTGCTCGGGCGGAGCACGTTGCCAGCAGTCTGAATCGGGGGGAGGCCGTCAGCGCCCGTCACGGAGAGGGCAGGGCGCCAGGTGCGGTTGAGGAGGGCTTCGGCAAGATCCTGGGTCATCGGGCGCAAACCGTCGACCATAGGGAATTTCTGGATAACCCCATCTCCAAGGATCTCCGCAGCCTCCCGGGCCTGGCGGATCCTCTCCTCGGGGATCTCCTGGTGCAGTTCTGGAGGGAGGATACGGCCTGTCGCAGAATCCTCCAAACGATCAAGGAGGTGACGAGCAATGCGGAAGGAAGAGGGGACGATACCGGAGGCGTCCCCAGAATGGACTCCCTCAGTAAGCACCTCGACAGAGAGAGTACCGGCTGTAAGCCCACGGAGCGAGGTGGTGACCCAGAGCCGCTCGTAGTCGCCACACCCTGAGTCCAAACCGATCACCAGATCGACCTGGCCCAAGCGCGGAGCCAGCAGATCAAGGTAAGCTGGCAGATCGTAACTCCCGCTTTCCTCGCAGCATTCAATGAGGCCCACACAACGGGCGTGGGGGACATTCTGTACCGCAAGCGCTCGGAGTGCCGTTAGCGACGCATAAACTGCATAGCCATCGTCAGCGCTACCGCGGCCATAGAGCTTGCCGTCCTCGTAGATCGGCTCCCAGGGGCCGGTTCCCTCACGCCATCCGGTCATCTCTGGCTGTTTGTCCAAATGACCGTAGAGCAACACCGTCCGCCGTACATCCCCAGGGATCTCGAAGAACAGCAGGGGGGTACGCTCCGGTAGTTGGATCAACTCGACCAGCAGCCCTGGGATCGGTTGCTCTCGGCACCAGGCTGCCGCCTGTTGGGCAACCTTCTCGATATATCCATGGCTGACCCAATCCGGGTCGAAGTGGGGCGATTTGGCTGGGACACGGATGTACTCTGCGAGTCTTGGAACCAAGTCGTCCTCCCAAGAGCGGTCGATGAAATCGGAGAGCGCAGCGGTATTCATGGCGTAAGGTAGCCTACCACCGGAGACATCCACAGATGAGTACCTTCGCCTACCAGGAACTGCTCCCCCTCGGCCACGATGATACCCCCTACCGCCTGATTAGCCGCGACCACGTTGATACTTTCGAAGCTGCCGGTACCACTTTCCTCCGGGTCGCTCCGGAAGCACTGACCCTACTGACTCGGGAGGCGATGAAGGACATCGCTCACTACCTGCGTCCTATTCACCTGGCTCAGCTTGCCCGTATCCTTGAGGATCCAGAAGCTTCTCCCAACGATCGCTTCGTGGCCCTTGATCTGCTGAAGAATGCCTGTATCGCCGCTGGAGGTGTGCTCCCCATGTGCCAGGACACCGGCACTGCCATCGTCCTAGGCAAGAAGGGCCAGCAAGTATTCACCGGTGGTGGGGACGAGGAGGCCATCGCTCGTGGAGTCTTTGATACCTACCTAACTGCCAATCTTCGGTACTCCCAGCTTGCTCCTCTGGACATGTATCAGGAGAAGAACACCGGCAACAACCTTCCTGCCCAAATCGAAATCTTCGCCACCGACGGGGATGCTTACAAGTTTCTCTTCATGGCCAAGGGGGGAGGATCCGCCAACAAGAGTTTCTTGTACCAGGAAACGAAAGCACTCCTCAATCCGGAGAGTTTGCTTCGTTTCGTCGAGGAGAAGCTTCGGTCCCTCGGCACTGCGGCCTGCCCACCTTACCACCTGGCCCTGGTGGTCGGCGGCACCTCCGCCGAGTATACCTTGAAGACTGCTAAGCTGGCTTCCGCTCGCTACCTCGACACCCTTCCTACCACCGGGAACGAGCTGGGTCGCGGCTTCCGGGACGTGGAGCTAGAGCAGACGATTC
>JANWXX010000299.1 GCA_025057345.1 Polyangiaceae bacterium
ATGTTTTGTTTTTTTTTGTCCTATACACACCGAAAAGTGTTTACTTTCCAGCTTCATGGCGCGGATGGCTCTGGCTTTTTGTTTTTGCTCGGTTTTGAGCGAGGTTTTTGCGTCGCGGAACTCCTTGGGGGTAGGGATAGGCTCCAACAGAAGGGGGATCTTCAGCAGATCTTTGTTCTGGAGGATGATTCCGTGGCGGGGCTCGAAAGTATCGGCGGAGGCGATGCGCCCCACCAGGAGGAGGAAACTGCTGAACTGGCGGGCCCGGGCGACCAGGTTCAAGGTCAGGCTCTGCTGGCCGGAGAACTGGTAGGCGATCCAGCCGTGGAGGTAGCGCTCTCCAAGGAAGGGGACGCGGGTGGCCGCGTCCAAGGGGAAGTACATTGGCGAGCGGGCCTCACTCCGGGCGCAGGAGGTGCAAATGGGGGCAGTGATCCCCCCCTGGGTAGCCTCGATGGAGAGGACACCCTCGGGAGAGTGCTCCGGGCGTCGGATGGTTACGGAGAAGGGGAGCGGTCGGTGCTCGGGACGGAAGAGCTTGCGCTGGTGGAAGTTCATGTAAGCGGAGAAATCCGCCGGGGTCAGCTCCTTGCCGATGGCAGCGATGAGCTGGTTGCGGAGCATCGCCTCGATGTAATCGACGCCGTCCGCGTGGTGCTGGGCCACCTCGATTAGGTGGAGCAAGGTCACCAGCAGCGCCGCGTCTGCGGAGGTGATCAGGCCCTCCTGAGGGAAGATTTTGGCGATCTGAGCGAAGCGGTTTGTTAGCGAGCGTTGCTGCTCCTCCAGGAAGGATCCTGCGTAGGCTGCGGAGCGCTCTCCCACAGCCTCGTGAGTCATCTCAAATACGGGCACCACAGGCACGAAAACACCCTCGGCGCTGATCGCCGAGAGGTCCAGGCTATGCTCGGTGTGGACGGGGAAGAGATCCCGGAGGAAATAGCTGTGGACCAGGGAGCACCAGGAGGCAAGGGCGCGGAGTGCTTCAAGGGCGGACTCGACGGGGGGGTTCCGCCGAGGGGTGTGGCAGGCAGGGTCCGTCCGGTCGATGGAGAAGGAAGCCCGCTGCTCCCCGTCGATTTGACCCAAGAGCCACGAGAGGTTCACGTCCAGGGGAGGCCGGATCACCGATTCAGGGCGTGGGGCAGTCCTGGCGCTAGTTCGCAGTTCGAGCTGACCGCTTCGCCTTCGGAGCACCTGAGTTTCCAGGTGGTTCCCCTGGTAAGCGACCAGCTCGTAGGAGAACTCGAAGCTCCAGAAGTACTCCTTCACCGTAGTGATGATCTTCGCAGTGGTGGTTGTGTTGCCTCCCTGGAGGGAGCGCTTCTCTATCGTGTGCTGCTGGGTTGACTCTTCCTGGCGGGTTTCTTCCCGGAGGAACTTGCAGCGTTCCTCTGCGGTGAACCGTAGCGTGACCGGGTGGATCCTAGACCATGCAAGCAGCTTTGCCAGCCCTTCGGACGAGAGCCCAAGGGCCCCGAGCCCTTGGAGGACCGCCACCGTCGCTGTTCGGGTCAGGAATTCCGCCAGGAGGAATTTATCTTCATAGCGATGGGGGACATCCTCCGGGTAACAGGGATTCTTGGTGTGGTCGAGGATGGTCCGGATGCTCTGGAGAGCTGCGTCGATGTTCCTTCGGAAGCGCGCTTCTTCGTACCTCTCCATCGTGGTGTTCTCCTAGGTAGTCCGGCGCGACGTCCTCCGCTCCGGTCCTTCGTAGGAGGCCCCGTGAAATCACCCTGCGTCAAGCTTCAACCGGAACTCCTCGCTTGCCACAGCTTGCAGCCCCTGTGGATAAGGATAGACTGGATGAATGGTCCAGGATGATCCCATCTCGTGGCAGCAGGCAGCTACCGAGGTCCCGGGGCAGGAGGCGCTGCTCTGGGGGCCGCACCGCTGGGATTTTCGTGGGTTCGCCGGGGCCGTCGCCGTCGCAGGAGAGGAGCTGCGGACATTGGGGGCGGGGCCCAGAGTGGCCGTGGCGTTGCAGGCTCCCAATGGGTTCCGAGCGCTGACCCTGGCAGCGGCGACACTGGAGATAGGAGCGACGCTGGTACTGCTCCACCCCAAGCTCACCGGCGTCGAGACAGAGGCGCTGCTCTCGGAAGCGCGTCCTGCGGTGGTTGCCCGGGAAGATGGGCTGGTGAGGAGGCCAGGGGCGGCGATCTTCCCGGAGCGGGTGGGGGTGGTGATGTTCACCTCCGGGACCAGCGGTAGGCCCCGCGGGGCGCTGCTCTCCCGCGAGGCGCTGGCGGCAGCGGCGAGAGCGAGCCAGGAGAATCTGCCGGTGCATCCAGGGGATCGCTGGCTGCTCTGCCTGCCGCTCTGCCACATTGGAGGGCTCTCGATCCTGCTGCGCTGCCTGCTGGGGCGAGGGGCGGTGGTGCTGGCGCCGAGGTTCCGCTCGGGCGAAGTGCTGGCGCTGATCGAGCAGCACCGGCCGACCCTCCTCTCGGTGGTGCCTACGATGCTCCACAGGCTACTGGAGGAGGATCAGCGAGGGCTGCTGGCATCGTTGCGAGCGGTGCTGGTAGGAGGTGCAGCTGCCCCTCCGGCGCTGCTGGAGCGATGTGCGCGGCAAGGGGTACTTACGCTGACCACCTACGGGTTGACAGAGGCTTGCTCTCAGGTGACCACGCAGCGGCCACGAGCCCGAGGAACTACGGAGCCCGGGGTGGGTTTTCCGCTGCCAGGAGTCAAGCTACGTCTGGTGGACGAAGATGGGCAGGAAGTCGCTCCGGGGGAGGTGGGTTACCTCCAAGTGCGGGGGCCCATGGTGATGGATGGCTACCTCGGGGAACCTCCCCTCCGCGGGTGGCTGGATACTGGGGATCTGGGCTCCTTGGATTCACAGGGGCGTCTCCATGTGCATGCGCGTCGCACGGACCTGATCATCACCGGGGGGGAGAACGTATACCCGGCTGAGATCGAGGGATGGCTGACGGTGCAGCCAGGAGTGGCAGAGGCGATGGTGTTCGGGGTTCCGGATCCGGTGTGGGGGCAGATCGTGGCGGCGGCGGTGGTCCCTGGCCCCGGCTTTCAACTAGAGCGGCTGCGCGGCGCTGCAGCGGAGGGGCTAGCGGTGCATAAGCGACCGAAGCGTTGGGCGGTGGTGGAGGCACTGCCGCTGGGGTCCACCGGAAAACCCCTCCGCCGCCTGGCCCTAGAGCACTTCGCAGAGCGGCTGGTTTGATGGATAACCCTCAACTCACCTCCGATAGCGGGAGTGGGTAGGAGGGGATGGCGCCGACCTCGACCAGCGCCTGGACTACCTCACAAGCAGGCAACCCCACCACCGCAGAGTAGGAGCCCTTGATGCTCTCCACCAGGAAGGCACCTATCCCCTGGATCGCATAACCACCGGCCTTGTCGCGGCCCTCGCCGGTGGCAACGTAGCTGTCGATCTCTCCAGGGGAGAGGGGCCGGAAGCGAACCTGGGTAGAGACGGTGCGAGCGCGCTCTCCCTTGGGTCCGAGGGCTGCGAAGCGGGTCTTCACTTGGTGGACACGGCTAGCGAGGGCGGCGATCATGGCGCGGTTTTCCCCGGGGTTCTGCGGTTTGGCGAGCATGCGGCCGTCGAGGATGACGGTGGTGTCCGCAACCAGTACCGAGGAGATACCGCGACGTGCGGCGATCTCCCGGGCCAGGCGTAGCTTGGCGGCGACGATGCGCTCCAGGTAGCGCTCCGGGGGTTCTCCGGGCAGTTCGTCCTCGTTGGCATCCACGGCTTGTGCCTCGAAGGGGAGCCCCAGGGTGGCCAGGATTTCCCGGCGTCGAGGAGAGGCAGAGGCAAGGAGCAGGGGAGGGACAAACATGCGAGCTTGCTTGTGGGTTCGTGGTTCTCGGGAGAACAGGGGAAACTTTCTTTGCAGTACTTCCGATGCGATGCAGTGGAAAGGCGTGCTATGCAGGTCGCGCCCTGATGTTTCTGCACCGAACGTTTCCCCTGGCTGCCGTGCTCTTGCTGCCGCTCTCTGCCCGGGTTGCTCGGGGGGAGGAGTGTTCTCCGGCGAACCGGGTTTCAACCTGCGTCGACGCAGACAATCTATGGCACCGCCCGGGAGCTGCCCAATTCACCTCTGTGGCTGGAACATCCATGGCTCCCGCTGGTCAGCTTAGTTTCAGCTTCTTGGTTGCATACCAGCAACGCCCAGTGGTGTTTCGATTGCCTTCTGCAGAGCCTGGGGGCACTGATGCTTACGCTATCGATGATCAGCTCAATGGGAGCCTCCTCTGGGCACTGGGGCTCCGGAAAGGGGTTGAGTTGACCCTGGCAACGCCCATCACGCTCTACCAGAACGGGGTTGGGGTCAGTCCGCTGGTGAGCCAGCGGAGCACAGAGGTGGTGCGTTCGGCGATCCGGGACGCACGGGTGGGGGTCCACGGAGGTTGGGTGCGTCGCGCAGGTGGGTATTTGGCGCCGGGGCCTGCGCTGAGCTTGCGAGGCGAGCTGATCGTACCCACGGGGGATGGCAGGGTGTTCGCGGGGGGCAAGGGACTGGGGTTCGCGCCGTCGCTGGTGTTCGACTATCGGGCGGGCCCGGTGGTGGTGGCGCTGGAGGCGGGGGCGCGGGTCCGGTCGCAGGTGGAGGTGGCAGGGACCACCATCGGCACCCAACTCTACGAGGCGCTCGGAGTGAGCGTGGATGTGCTGGGAGAGCGACTGGCAGTGACAGGAGAGGTGTTCTCGCTCCAGGGGTTCGGCCCCCAGAAGGTGCTGACTCGGGATGCAACCGGGGTACGGGAACTGGGGGACAGACCAGCGCACCTCCCAACGGAGTGGTTGTTGGGGCTTCGGTCGGCCCCTGTGCTAGCAGGGGATCTGACCATGCACCTAGGGGGAGGAGGCCCCCTCCCGGTTACGGACAACGACGTGACAGCGCCGGCGTTCCGGCTGCTGGGGGGTGTGCGCTACGCTCCGCTGGGCCGGGATCGGGACAGTGATGGAATCCTGGACCGGGACGACCGATGCCCAACCGATCCAGAGGATCGGGATGGGTTCGAGGACGACGACGGGTGTCCGGATTCGGACAACGATCGGGACGGAGCTCCCGACGCGATGGACCGATGCCGCGATGCCCCGGAGGATAAGGATGGGTTTGAGGACGAGGACGGCTGTCCGGACCCGGACGACGACGGCGACGGCATCCCCGACGGGGAGGATTCATGCCGGAATCAGCCGGAAGACAGGGATGGATTCGAGGATGAGGAGGGATGTCCCGACACGGACAATGACAAGGATGGGATTCTAGACAAGGACGATATTTGCCCCAATGGCCCAGAGGACTTCGACGAGTTTAAGGATGAAGATGGGTGCCCTGATCCGGACAACGATGCCGACGGGATTCTGGACAAACAAGACAGGTGCCCCTTCGAGGCCGAGGACAAGGATGGCTTTGAGGATGAGGACGGCTGCCCCGAGCCAGACAATGACCACGACGGGATCCTGGACAAGCTCGACAGGTGTCCGAACGAAGCTGAAACCATCAACGGGATCGAGGACGAGGATGGTTGCCTTGAACCAAATGCGAAAGATTTGGTTTCCGTCGACAAGGGTCGAGTCGAAGTAGCAACGCCAGTGCGCTTTGCCCCCGGGAAGGCGAAGATCACCGCAGAGATTGAGCGATCCCTGCGGATGATTGCCCAGAAAGCCCGGGGTGCCCCTCGGTTTGACCGGCTGGTGGTTGAGGTGTATGGCGACGGACCAACCCCCACCGCCAAGCAGGAGGCGCTGGCCAGCGAGCGGGCGGAGGCCGTCCGGGCTCTGCTGCTCACCACCGGCCTCACAGCGGATACCCTGTCGGTCGCGGTAGGCGACCTCTCCGCCAAACGTTCACCTCGAGCTTCCCACATCGATGCCTTGTTGCTCCAGAAACGCTCCCCTCGCACCCCATGACCAGCCCTCGTGTCCTTCAAATTCCCCCAAATACGGATCTTCTCCAGGCCCTCTCCTCCATGGAGTCAGGGGGGTGGGTTCAGGCCAGTGGCCATGTCGAGGGAGTTGAGCTGAAGCTGCCAGGGGAGGCTACGGACGTCACCCGACTGCTGCGAGGGAGGCTGGTGCTAGTGTCGCTCCAGGGACCCTTGGGAGGGCCCTTCACGGCTGCGTTGGCTCGCTACACGGATGCCGGTCTAGAGCTGCTAGGGGGTGTGTTGACCCGGGCTCGCTCTCAAGGGGTTTCGGTGCTAGTTCAGACGGCCCTTGCCTCAGCAGCAGAGCAGGAAGGCTTCGGGAAGCGGGAAGGGCTCGTGGTGCCTGCTGCAGCCCTCGTTTCTCCTCGCGGGGAAC
>JANWXX010000029.1 GCA_025057345.1 Polyangiaceae bacterium
CTCATGGGGGCTAAGCGTACCGCGCAAGAACGCTGACATGGCGTCAAGCTCCCTTGGGACAACCTCCTTGGAGAGAGTTCCCTGGTTGTGGGGTGAAAGAGTGGGGCACCCTGGTCCGTTCCAGGGTAGGATACCTCCGAGTTTCCTTTCCTAAACCCTGAGAGAATCACATGAAGAAGCTCGTTCCAGCCTTGCTCGTCGCCCTGACCGCTCTGGTTGCGGTCGCCTGTCGTCGTGAACAAGATCCCCCTCCCCAGCAGCCGGTCAACGGATACCAGCAGCCCCCTCCCGGATACCAGCAGCCTCCTCCTGGGTACCAGCAACCTCCTCCCCAGCAGCCCCCGCCGACCCAGCCCCAACAACCCCCACCTGCTCAGCCTGCCAACACCGGACTCTTTGGCCTCCCCCTTCCGCTGCCGATGGGCTCCGGTGGGTTCGCGATCCCTTCAGGGCTGCCTTTCCCGATGCCAGTGCCCCAATTATTTTTCGGCTTTTTCCGGGGGCCGGTTTTTCCTGTGGTGCCCTCTGGTCTTGCGGGATGAGGGGGAGGGTGCCCCCTTTTTGTTGGTCCCAGCCTCTGCGAGAGACAAGGACGTAGTTGCCTGCTTGAGCATGGGCAAGAGCATCTTCCGCCGGAGGATCACCACGAGCTGTTCGGAGAGCCGAGTGGCGGTTTCTGCCAGCTCCTTGAGGTTGTTCCCTGCCAGGGGTACGACCCCTTCGCGGAACATCTGGAGCTCAACGCGCACCAGTTCACGGATCGCTCGGGTATAAGGCTCCAGAATCGAGGGTGGGAGCATGCGTGCGGTAAGCCCTGCCTTGCGTGCGTCTCCCAACAGCCGCAATAGCCTTAGGTCGTCGCCGGAGAAGACTTCCTGTCCTTCGCTCAGGTCAGGGACAAGGAGGCCGAGCTGCTGGAGGAATTCCAGGTCATTTTCGTCGGCACCGGAGGCAAGGAGCTCAGCTCGGGTACGGCGCTCGTGGGAGGCCATTTCGTCGAGAGTCTTCTGGATGGCCTGGGCGGTTTCCTCGTCTGTGTCTGGATGCACGCCGTCGAGAACGCCCTTGATCACCTTGAGCGGGAGGAACTTGGAGCGTTGAAGCTCCTTGATGGCTTTGACGCGCTCCACCATACGAACGTCGTAGAGAGCCATGTTCTTGCTGGTGCGCACATCGGGTTGGGGTAGCAGCCCCTCGCGGATGTAGTGCTTGATGGTTGCTGCAGGTACCCCGCTCAGGCGGGCGAGTACCGACATCTTCACCAGCTCCTGGCCGGCAGGTGGTCCGGATGTCATGGAGTCGCACTCGTACCAAGGTCGATGCCAGGGAAACAAGCACCTTGCACTGAAAACTTGCTGTACAGTAGCAGAATTGGTTCCTGGCTTCTGTAGGTTACCCGGCAGTGTTCTAAACCAGGTTCGATCCTCGGAGAGGCGTTTGGGAATTTCAAGGGGGGTCGGTCCACGGACTCCCCGATGGGTCGGAGCGCTTGATAGGCTAGGCCACTCCCGACCATCATGCCTACCGAATCCAAGGCGCCGAGGGCGCTCTCCGTCGAGAAGTTGGGCCCTCTCCTCGATGAAACGCTGGAGGATGAGCTGCTTGTGCTGTCGTCGATGATCCAGGCGATGAGCAGAGGCGAGCTACCCCCGGAGTTGTGGGAGAAGCTCCACGAAGCAGCACTCCGAGATGACCGTCTGGTGGAGTTGGCCGCAGCCTACGAGGAGTCTTGTCAGCCTCGTGTGATCCGCCGGATGGCTCCGGCACAACAATCGGAGTTGCTGGTTCACGCTGCGGAGTTTCTCCATCGGACGCTAGAGGACGTGGAGGGGGCTCAGGCCTATCTGGAGCGAGCGGTAGCTGCAGATCCGACGAATCGGGCGGCCTTCGATCTCTTGGAGAACCTGCTGATCGAAGCAGGAAACGGGGGCAAGCTTTGCGAGCTGTACGTCAATCTGGCAGGCCACGCTGCCGTTAAGGAGGAGCAGGTGCGACTGCTGCGCAGGGCAGCGGAGTTGGCTGACGTGTTCGCGGAGGATGCCCCTCGTGTCATCGCTATCTACGAGCGTCTGCTCAAGGTCGAGCCGGGGGACGTGGAGGCTCGCAGGGCTCTGGAGGGGCTTTATCGCCGGACCTCTCGTTGGACCGAGCTAGCGAGGATGCTGGAGCAATCGCTGCCGAAGAAGGGGACGGAGGACGAAGTAGAGCGGGAGCTTCGGGGCAAACTAATTGAGCTGTACCGGAGGGAGCTCCAGCAGCCGGAGCGGGTTCTGATCCACGCTGAGGAGCTACTGAAGCTCGATCCGGGGAGTCAGGTGGCCCGGGAGGGAATGAGTGAGCTTCTCTCTCACAAGCTGTTGGGTGCCCGGGCAGCCCTGGCGCTGGAGGCTGCCTACGACCGCACCGGCGAGCAAGGTGAGGTGATCCGCATGTTGGGGTTGGTGATCGAGGTAACTCGGGGGCCCCAGCGAATCGAGGCGCAGAAGCGTCTTGGGGTTGCCCTCCTCCGTGCGGGGAATGACGAGGAGGCCTTCCCTGCACTGGAGCGAGCGCTTCTCGCTGATGCGGGTGACGAGTTGCTTCGGGCTTCCTACCGGCAGGCCGGAGCCCGTCTTGGCCGACTGGCGGAGGTGGCGAAGGGCCTGCTCCGTTGCGCCGGAACAGCTCGGAGCACCGAGCTTAAGCTTCGTCTGCATCTAGAGGCTGGTGAAGCGCTGTTGGAGGCCGGTGAAACTAAGAAGGCCCAGGCTTCCCTGCTTGCGGCGACGGATGCAGAAGATCCCTCGATCCGGCTTACGGCGCTACGACGACTGATCGAGGTGACAGAGGAGCCGCTTCCTCTCGCCGACTTGCTCGGCCGTCTGGCCCTAGTGGAAAGTTCCGAAGATGCCCGTGCTGCAGTCAGGGCGCGCCAAGGGGAGATACTTCAGGGGGCCGGCGAGCTCCATCGTGCCATTGAGGCGTGGCAAGCTGCTCTCTTCGGGATGACCCGGGACCGCGCCGAGGAGGCGCTGGCCGCTCTCTACGAGCAGGTTGGTGCCTGGTCGGAGCTGGTCTCCCTGCTCTTGGAGATGGCGGTTCATCGGGAGGGGGAGCAGGCCCGAAAGCTCCTGGTGCGGGCAGCATCGCTGCGGTCGGAGCAGCTAGGCGATGAAGAAGGGGCCCTAGCCGTCTGGGATCGGATCGCCGATCGCTTCGGTCGTTCGGAGGAAACAAGCCGTCAGCGCAGAGCTCTGCTTGAGCGGCTTGGGCGCTATGCTGAACTGGTTGCCGAGCTGGTGGCTGAGAGCTCCACGGGAGCCCCGGAGGTACGCGCGGAACTCTGGGGGCTGGTGGCACAACTTCGGCTGGAGCGGTTGGGGGATGGGGAAGGGGCTTTGGCGGCCTGTCAGAGTGCCCTGAGTCTTCTCCCCGGGGAAAGACGGGCTGCTGAGGTGGCCTCCAAGCTCCTAGCCGGGCCCCAGCGGCTTGCAGCAGCCATGGCGCTTCTCCCCATCTACCGGGAGCAGGCAGAATTCTGGGGGTTGATCCGTGCGCTGGAGGTGCTGGGCCAAGAGCATCCGGAGGCTCCCCGCCGCCTCGCTGCTCTAGGAGAAGCCGCAGAACTGGTGGCTAGTGATGATCCTCCGCGGGCGCTTCGGCTGGTTGTCGATGGGCTCCGGCTCTCGCTCCAGGAGGATCTGGGCTCTACCTCTGATTGGTTGGTGCGCTTGGAGCTGCTCTCCAGCGCCACCGGTGGCCCTGATGCTCATGCTGATCTGTTGCTCTCCGCTCTAGGAGAAAGGGAGCTGAACCATCCAGCGCTGGTGGATCTGGCTCGCCGTGCCTCCGCTTCCTTGGTGGAAGCGGGGCGCGTACAGGAGGGACTGGAGCTTTTGGGGCGGGTGTTCCGCGCAGAGCCAGCGCGGGTCGACGTGGCACCTTCCCTCGACTGGCTGCTGCTAGCTCGGGGGGATACTGCGGCCCGGGGGGAGCTTTGGCGCTTGGTGCTCCGCTACGAGCGAAGGCGGGAGGCGCGAATCGAAGCCCTCCGGTTTCTGGCTGGGGTAGCTCGGCAGCAAGGCAATCTGTCTGCTGAGGCGGAGGCCCTAGGCGAGCTCTTGGTCCTGGATCCCTCGGATCAAGGGGCCCGTGCTGGTCGGATGGCGGTGCTCCGGGCTCTCGGACGTGAACAGGAATTGGCAGAATTGCTGTTTGCTTCCCTGAATTGCTCTCAGGACGCTGAGGAGGCCCTCGCGCTGCTTCTCGCCCTGCTCCCGCTGGTGCGGGATGAGGCTATGCTCCTACGTTTTGAGCAAGCTCGCCGAAAGCCTCCCTTCCCCTGGACGTTGGCACAGCAAGAACGCCTGCTTGTGGCTTGTGCCCAGGCTTACGCAGCAGTGCCGGAGCGCCGAACACTGGCTGCGGAGGCGTTTCGGTCCCTGATCGAGCAGACCTCCTCACCGGAGCATGTGGCTTCCTTTGAAGCGGCGCTGGCCTCCTGGCCTCGGGAGGAACCCTGGATCACAGAGCGGCGTTGGCTGTTCGCTTGGCGTGCGCAGCACGACGCGGATCGTCCTGCGGTGCTGCTAGCTTGGGCCGAAGCAGAGGAGGCTATGGGGAACCTACACACGGCGGTGGACCTCTACCACCGCTTGCTGGCGCTTGACCCGGAGGGAGAGGTTGGCGGGCGGAAGCTAGTCCGGCTTCTTCTAGAGCTTGGTGACGCGGAGGGAGCCCAAAATATCTTGCTTGCCCGACGTGCTCGCGTTCAGGGGGCAGAGCGTAGAAGGGTCGACATTGACCTTGCACGGCTGTTGGTAGGGCACTTCCGGCGCTTGGAGGAGGCCCTTAGGGTGCTGGAGGGTGTGCTCGAAGGTTCCCCCAAGGATGAGGAGGCGTGGGGGATTGTGGAACAAATTCACCAGGAAGCACTGGCCTTGGGGGAGGAGGGAGTGCAGAAGAAAGCTGAAGATGCGCTGGAGCGAGCGAGTGAGGTTCTGGAAGATTCTGCGCGGGTTACGGCGATCCTAGAGCGATTGCTCGCAGGGGGAGGAAGTTTGGAGCAAAGGCAGCGTTGGTACCAGGGATTGCTAGCAAGGGCAGGGGGAGCAGAGGGGGAGCTACGGGTGCTGTTGAGGGCAGTGGGAGAGGCTCCGCTGGACGGAGCGCGATGGGATTTGGCTGAGCAGGCAGCACGGAACCTCGGGCGCCCGGGGGAGGTGCTCGAGGCATACCGGGAGCATCTGAGCAATCCGGCGGTTGCAGCGGTTATCGGGGAGCGTGCGATCAATTTCTACGAGGAGTGGTTCGAAGAGCCGGAGGGGGTGATGGAGTTGGTAGAGCGGGTGTTGCTAGCAGATGCAGGGGCCCAGTGGGCATTTGACCGGCTGAAGGTGTTTTACGGAGCCGAAGAGCGTTGGCAGGAGCTGCTGACCATCTATGACCGGATGATTGCTGCGGCCCGGAGCGATGAGGATCGACTCGTGTTCCTGGAGGATGCAGTGGAGATCGCTCGAGATTTCACCAGAGACGATGGGCGGGCGATCTCATACCTAGAGAAGCTGGTGCAGGTGAAGCCTGGGGATGAACCAGCACTGGTGTCTCTGGAGCGCCTCTATGAGCGGACTGGTCGGTTCGCGGAGCTATTGGCGCTGCTTTCGGAGCAAATTCCTCGAAGCGAGCCGCGGAAGGCAAAGCTGCTGAGGGTTCGGGTGGCCTCGCTCTGGCTGGAGGTGGTCGGGGAGGTGCCCCGGGCCTTCGAGGTGATCCAGCACATGCTTGCCGTGGATCCGGAGGATTCGGAAGCATGGATCTTGCTGGAGAGGTTGTTGGCCACCTTCCAACGGCCTGCCCCGGGGGCTTCTTTGTCCCCTGAATGGGTCAATGCTTACCTGGGTGCGGCTATGCTTCTGAAGCCGCGCCTGCAGCGAGTTGGGAGTCCGGCGGATCGGATACGAATTCGGGAAATTGAACTGGAGGGTGCCGTAGGGGTTGAGCAGCGGGCAGCGCTTCTCCGGGAACTCATCGTCTTGAAGCTCTCCGAGATGCAGGATCCAACGGGTGCCTTTGAGGATGCACTGGCCCTTCTGGATCTGCTTCCGGGGGAGGAAACCGTGCTCCAAGAGATCGTCGGGCTGGCGGTGAGCACTGGGCAGCCACGTCGCCTGCTGGAGCGATTCAACCAGCTTGCCCAGGAGCGCTCGGAGGTAGCCGCGGTTTTGCTGCTGGAAGGAGCACGGCTTGCAGAGAAACACCTGGGGGATACGGAGCTGGCTCTCCGGTACCAGGAGCAGGCTATCAAGGCTGACACGCAAGGTGTGGTAGCACTGGCGGCAGCACGGGAGCGGGTTGCACTACTCCAGAAGCTCCCGGGACAGGAGCGCCTACTGTTCGATGCCATGGAGGATCTGGTCCGGCGCTCTCCGGATCCTGTGGAGCGGGAGGAGCTCCCTACGGCGATGGCCGCCCTGGCTTGTGGGGTTCTGGCGAATCCCTTGCTACTTGCCCGCTCCTGGGAGCTACGCTGTGCCGACACCCCTGACGATCCTGCGGCGCTCTCCGGGTTGGTGGAAGCCTATCGTGCCTTGGGCCGCTGGTCCGATCTGATTGCGGTGCTGGAGCGGAGGGCTACCCTCCATAGGGACGAGGGAGGGCGAGAGGATCTGCTGGAGGCTGCCCGGATCTTGGAAGATACTCTGGGGGATCTTCCAGGAGCACTTCGCGTATGGGGGGAACTCCGGAGTCGGTTCGGCGAGGAGGAGGCAACACTTTCAAAGATCGCTTCTCTGCTGGAGCGTTTGGAGCATTTCGAGGATCTGGTTCTGCTGCTCCGGGAGCAGATCTCGGGGGCCGAGGGAAAGCCCAAGGGGGCACTGCTGGTCAAATTGGCAGAGGTTGAGGGAGGGCGGTGCAATCGCCCCCAGGAAGCGGTGCAGGCCTACCTGGCTGCACTAGAGCTCTCCCCCCCAGAGCCGGCAGCGCTTGTGGGGCTTCGGGCGCTTATGAGCGATCCGCGTGTCCAGCTAGAGGCTACGGAAGCCTTGCTTAACCACTTCCAGCGGCATGACGACGGGGAGGGGATCCTTTCCCTGCTCCCGATGCGTCTCGCTCTAGCTGGGGATGACGAAACCAGGGTACTCCTTCTCCTAGAGGCAGCAGCCCTTCTGGAAACCAAGCTGGCTCGCCCCCTGGAAGCCCTTGAGGCGCTCCGTCGCGCGCTGGTTCTGGCTCCTGCCGACCTGGGGCTGGCTCGGGAGGTGCTCCGGGTCGCACGCGCGGTAGGAGCTTTGGGTGTTGGTGTCGAAGCGCTTCGGAGAGCTGCTGGGGATCCTCGCGCTTCTTTGGTGGCACGTTCTTTGTGGTTGCTGCTTGCAGAGGCCCTCTGCCAGGTGGACGAGGTGCAGGCAGATGACGCCTACGAACGTGCTCTGGCTCTAGGGGAGGATGTGGAAACCTTGCAGGCGCTAGTAGAGCTACGCCGGAGTCGCCGGGGGGCCGGGCTTGTGGACGCATTGCTCCGGTTGGCCTCTGCACTTCCCGACGCGCCTTCCCTGTGGCTGGAGGCAGGCCATATCGCTCTGGAACTTCAGGATCTCTCGCGTACACGGGAGATTGCGAGGTATATATTGACCCTGGCGAGAGATTCTGCTGTGGCGGGCTCTTCCTGGCTCCCTGCAGCCGACTGGGCTATTGAGGTGCTGACCGGGGAGGGGCCTGCTCGGGTCGAACCCCTGCTGCAGGTGGCACTGCTCAAGGAGGCTGAGGAACTCCCCTTCGAGCTGAGGCGCAAAGCGCTGCTACTGGGTCGTTGTGCTTCGATCTGCGAAGGGGAGCTGCAGGAACTGGAAGAAGCGCTCCGCTGCTATCGGCAGATCGAGGCGCTCTTTCCAGGGAACAGGGCGATTCTCGACGCGATGGGACGAGTGTTTCGGCTTCTGGGGCGGCGGGAGGAGCTGCTTGGAGTGCTTCGGCGCCAGGTCGAACTCTGCTCCGAGGTCGAGCAGCGGGCTGCACTGCGTCTTGAACTTGCCTGCTTGCTTCGAGACGCAGGTAAGGTGGATGATGCCGTTGCCGTGCTCCAGGAGGCCCTGGGGGAGTCGGCCGGTTTGCTGGAGGCCCGGATTCTGAGTCTTCCAAAGGAGGAGCGGTCTTCCGTCCTAGATCTCTTGGCTGAGGCTTATCTAGCGCTAGGGCGGGGAGAGGAAGCCCGGCATGCTCTGGAGCAAGCGCTTCTGCTAGCCAGCGATCCAGGGCTGCTACGAAGGCGCCTGATGGAATTGTACCGGGATTCGGGGCACTGGGGACGTCTAGCAGAACTCATGGTGGACGAGGCGAGGAGCCTTCGGGAGCCCAGGAGCCAGGCACTGCGCATGCGAGAAGCTGCCATGCTGCTCATTGAGCGAAGGGGAGATCCGGGGACCGCGGTCCAACTGCTCCGAGAAGCTGTAGAGCTAGCGCCGGAGGAGGTGGTGCTGCAGCTTTCCCTCGGAGAAACACTCCGGTTGGCAGGATACCTGGAGGAGGCTGCCGTGGTACTTCGCAAGCTGGTGGAGTCCTACGGAGCGCGACGACCCAAGGAACGGGCCCTGGCCCACCTCCAGCTCGGGTTCGTGCTTCGTGCAATGGGTGACAGTGAGGCAGCGTTCTCTGAGCTGGATGTGGCTGCACGGATCGATCCGGCGCACCCGCGTATCCTCCAAATGCTTGGGCGTATCGCTGCTGAGCGTGGTGAGCTGGAGCGAGCTCAGAAGGCGCTACGCTCCCTGTTGCTACTGCTTCCCCGAGGAGGGCGTAGCGAGCAAGGGGTCTCTCGGGTGGAAGTTCAACTGGCCTTGGCTGATCTTGCCCGAAGACAAGGAGATGCTGCCCGTGCTGACGAGATGCTGGAAACCATTCTTGCCCATGTGCGAGAGCACGAGGACGAATGGGCTTTGCTGGAAGACCACCTGCGCAAGCATGGCTTCCACGGTCCGCTGGCTCGCTCCCTTGAACTGCGGCTCGGAATGGTTCAGGGGGAGGCGCAGCTCCCCTTGCTGCAGGAGCTCTCTTCGCTCTACCTGCATCATCTGGAGAAGCCTGCTGTGGCTCTCGACCGTGCTTGCCGCGCTGTCCTCCTGGCCCCTGAGCGCAACGATCTCAGGCTCCTAGCTGTGGAGGTGGCCCGAGCTACAGGAGGGCTAGCCTTCCTAATCTCCGAGATCTCCTCGCTGGCTGCTACCCTTGCTGTCACTTCCCCGGAGGTAGCCGTCGAGCTCTGGATCGATCTGGCCGGCCTTTACGAACAAGATCTCCAGGATAGGAGTGCTACCCGGGCTGCCCTAGAGCAGGCTGAGCGGTGTGCCGAAGCAACCCTTGACCCAGAAAGGTTCCTGCTTCGGATTTGGCCTCGCCTGGATGCCGTGCTCCAGGGGGACGGGGATCCAAATGCCCTGGCGGCGTTTCTGCGGCGGCGTCTGTTGCGAGAGCGTCCTCAAGGGCGGGGCGTCGAAACCTCGTACCGCCTCGCCGCTCTTCTCCTGTCTTTGCCCGACCCAGAGGAGGGACTCGATGTACTTAGGGATGCCCTCTCGATGGACCCCCGGGTCGAGCAGGCTGCCGGTTTGCTTCAGCAAGCGCTTGCCTCTCACGGGGATAACGAGCATTTTCTTCGCTTCTACGAGAGATTCGCTCGGGAGCAGGGGCGCACTGGGGATCTCATCGACGCGCTCATGCGTCTTGGGGCGCTCCCAGGTTTGGGGACGGCTCCCCTCCGGGAAGCTGCCGAGCTTGCCATTCAGGTCGGGCATGGTTCTGCGGAGGCTCTTCTCCGGGAGATCTCTGAGCTGGATCAGAACCCCTCCTCCCTGCCGGATGTGATCTGGGCTCTGGTTACCCTCGCGGAGCGGGTTCAGAAGCGAGGGGAGCTGGCTCTTGCAGTCTCCCTCAAGGAGCGTGCTGCGGATCTGGCCTCTGCTGATGAGCGCCGCGCCCTGTTGCTGGACATCGCCGCCTTGGCTCAGGGCCCTCTTCAGGATCCTATCCGGGCTGCCAAGCTCTACGAAACCCTGCTAGAAGAAAAGCTCGTCGAGCCTCAAGTCTGGCAGCCGCTGATCGCTATTTACCGGGCCTCGGAGGATGATCCTCGTCTCGCTGCCCTGCTTACTCGTCTGCTTCCTCTCGTCGAGGGTCCTACCCGGAGCGCACTTCGGGCCGAGCTGATCGAAGTGCTGCTCCGCAAGCCTGACTCCTCCGGGTTGTCGGGGGCTATCGCCCTCCTTCAGGAGGCCCTCATGGATGCTCCTGATGACCTCTCCTTGGCCAACCGTCTTGCCGATCTCCTGGAAAGGGCTGGGGATCAACGACAGCTTGCAGCATTGTTGGAGCGTCAGCTTGATAGGGCCCGGGAGCAGGGTGAATACCACGCTGCGGCTTCCTTGGCGCTTCGTCTGGGGGCTCTCTATGAGCAGCTCTCCCAGGAATCCAAGGCCCTCGACTTCTACCGGATTGGTGTGAGTATTGACCCAAATGGGGTTGACTTGCTCCGAGCCTTGCTCCGTCTCGTGGAACGTCGGGAGGATTCCTTCGAAACCGCTGAGCTGCTGGAGCGTCTGCTCCCTCTAGAGAAAGGCCCCGCTGCTGCTGCGCTGGCCCTGCGTCTTGCAGCGCTCCACGAGGCCAACTGGAATCCAGAGGCTGCTGAGCGCGCCCTGGAGCGAGGGTATGAGGCCCATCCCGATGCCGCTTTGCGGGATCAACTCGCTGAGCGGTATGCGGAATCAGGTTCCTGGAGGAAGCTGGCGGCACTTCATGAACGAGATGCAGCAATTCAAGATTCAAGCGAGGCCCGTATCACGGCGCTGAGGAGAGCTGCGGAAGTGCAGCGCAAGCACCTGAACAATCCAGGGGCTGCTGCCGATCTGCTCCAGCAAGCGCTGGCACTGGCCCCGGCGGACCGTGCGGTGCTGCTGGGGCTGCTGGAGGCCCTGGGGGCCCTCGGGACAGCGGCGGCATGGCGACGGGCTGGCGACGCTCTCACCTTGGCTTTGGAGCACCGGGCCGGGGATGGGGAACTGCTACAGCTCCGGGGTGAGATTCACCTAAAGCTCGGGGCATTCGAAGCAGCGCTCGTGGATCTGGAGGCTAGCGTTGCCGCCGGGAACGCTCAGGCGAGGCCGCTGCTCCGGGAAGGGTTGGTTGCTGCCGTGGGCTCGATCAGGACACCGGCAGTGCTACGCCCCTGGCGACTGCGCCTCGCCGAGCTGCTCTGGAGGGATGGGGATGAACAGGGGGCCCGAGCTCAGCTGGAGGCGGCGAACCGGGACGAGCCGGGGCAGCCGGAGGTGCTTCGGGCTCTAGTAGCCCTGGAGCGCCAGGCGGGGCGGTGGGGTGCGCTTCTGGCGCCGCTCCGAACGCTTGCTTCCCGGGCGGAGGGGGAAGAACTGACGATGTTGGCCTTGGAGCTGGCGGAGGTGGCTTCTCGGGCAGAGCTTCCGGGGGAGGCACAGGCTACGCTGGAACGCGCGCTGCAGAGGGCACCAGGGGATGTTCGGCTGCGGGCGGCGTTGCGGGAGGTCTATGAGCGCTGTGGAGCCCGGAGGGAGCTAGCGCGGCTGTTGCGAGAGGATGCGGAGACACTTCGGGAGCCAGGGTCACGCTTTGAGGCTTTGTTGGCGGCTGCAAGGCTGCTGGTGGACCCGCAGCAGGGGGATCTCAAGCTCGCCTCTCAGATCTTGGAGGAAGCCCGAGGGCTGCGACCTGACGATCTGGAGCTAGCCTTGTTGCTGGCGGAAATCCACTTGGGGGCCCGACGTCCGCACGATGCGATCCAGGTTTTGGAGAAGGCAGCCTTGGCCCATCGAGGGAGGCGGTCAAAGGCGCTTGGGCAAGTGTACTTGCGTAAGGCGCGGATCGAACTGAGTTTGGGCGAACGCACCAGCGCGCTTCAGTCGCTGAGCAAAGCCTTCGACAATGATGGAAATAACGGTGCTCTGGCCATGGAGCTGGGGCTGCTCGCTCTGGAGCTGAACGACGAGCAGAATGCAATCCGGGCTTTTCGAGCGATCACGCTCCTGAAGGTATCGGTCAGTGGGGAGGAGGGAACCACTGCTGCTGCCAAGGCCCAGGCTTATTACCAGCTGAGCCTGTTGGCTCTGGGCCAGGCGGATCGGCGCAAGGCACGGTTGCTGGTAGAGAAGGCATTGGGGGAGGATGCTTCCCTGGAAGTGGCACGCCAGCTCCGGGATGAGCTGCTCCGAAGCGGGTAACTGCTGCCCCCTGGCTCTGGCGGGAGGGAGTGGCTAGCCTGCTCCTCTGTGCTGCCCTTCCGACGTTCCCCCGCACCTGCCCCGATCCAGTACATTGACCGCCGCACCGGTGAACTTCGGACGGAGGTTGTGCTCGGGGAGGCGCTGGTTCGCTTCGTTTATGAGCGGATCTTCGGTCGACTCTTGCGGCGGGCGGTGCTGACGCGCCCGGGCTTCAGCAAGCTCTACGGTCGCTATCAGTCGAGTCCTCTGAGCCGCAGAGCCCTCGCTGACACGATACGTAAGCTTGCTATCAACATGAACGAGTATGAGGTGCCGCCGGGGGGGTTCCGGCACTTCAACGACTTCTTCACTCGGCGCCTCCGTCCAGGAGCTCGTCCTATCGATCCCGATCCACGTCGGATCGTGTCCCCGGCGGATGGGCGTACCTTTGTGTATACAAAAGTGCAGGGAGATACGCTTCTACCTGCCAAAGGGCGCTCCCTATCACTGAGGGCGCTGCTTGGGGGCGATGAGGTGGCCCGCCCGTTCCGTGATGGGGTGGTGTTCATTGTTCGTCTTTGCCCTTCAGACTACCACCGCTTTCACTTTCCCTGCGCAGGGCAGGCCTCTGCTCCACGGACTTTGGCGGGGCCCCTGGAGTCGGTGAATCCTTGGGCGCTGGCCCGAGGTCGTCCCATTCTGGATACCAACCAGCGCGATTTGACCCTGCTCGACTCGCCCACCTTCGGTCGCATCGCTTGCCTAGAGATTGGTGCTATGTGCGTGGGCAGCATTGTCCAAACCTTCCGAGCAGGGCCTGTCAGCGCAGGCGAGGAGAAAGGGTACTTCCAGTTTGGTGGCTCCACAGTTGTCTTGGTCTTCGAGCCTGCCCGTATCGTCGTTGACGAGGATCTGGTAGCCAACACTCGCAAGGGGCTGGAAACTTTCTTGCGCATGGGCGAGGGCGTCGCCTCTGCTACGTCGTGAGGCTTCTGGAGGCTATCCTCGTGGTGCTTCTTTGCTGCTGCAGCGCTCCACCGCGCACTATCGTCGAAGCACCCCCACCATCCTCCTCGGCTTTGCCTCTGCCACCGATGCAGCTCGACCCAATTCCGGGCGAGCCGCTCTCCTCATCTCCTCCCTGCTCCGGAGATGAAACCTGCGGTTGGGCTCGTTGCAATCGGCGTGCGGGGCGTTGCTTCTTTCCCTGCGTTCGGGACGAGCACTGCATGGAGGGAGCTCGTTGCCTTCCTGCTCCGGGGAATTCAGAGATCCTGGTTTGCACCGCCCCTCTCGATCCTCTGTGAGGAATGGGGTCTACTAAACCCCTCTGGCGAACTGCACAAGCCTGCGCTTGCCATGCTCACATCGGTACCCTGCTCGGGCCTGTGAACGGTTCTTCGTGGACCTTAGCGTCAGCGTCTGAAAAGGACGGTGGCCTGCTCTACCCCCGAGAAGGCTTTCCGTGAGGAGGAGCCAGCGGTGCCTTCTTTTCAGGAGGCTTCCCCGCGGGAGGCACCTTGGCTGGGACCGGAATCCGGTAGATGTGGCCAATCTTCAGTGCATGTCCCTTGAGCTGGTTCGCCTGTACAATCGCTTCTGGTGTAGTCCCGTAGTGCTTCGCCAGGTTTACCAGTACGTCGCCGCTCCGTGCCTTGTGCATCACGTAGTGCGTGTCTGGAGCTAGGGGTGCGCTTGGCCCTCCCTTGCCTGAGCCATGGGTTGGCGGGGGAGCTTTGGTAAGAGCATCTGCAGGGCGCCGGAGGTAAGCCTGAGCCCGACGAGCCATCTCCTGGGCAATGGGGCTGTGGAAGCGCACATGGATATGGGTCGCGTGACCCTTCACATGGCGTACGATGGGGGTTGGGCTCTTGCCTCTGATTTGGAATACTCGATCCAGAAAGGAGGGATCTTCCTTCGTTTCGACGGCATAGCGCAGCAAGAGATGCTGGATCGAAGTGTCGATGAAGATCATCTCCACGTCTGTATCCTGAATGAATGCCTTGACCAGTGCCCAAGTGCGGGGCAAGTCGATGTTCTGGGCGTGGGCTCGTTCAAACCAGCGGGCCTCTCGGTTGTAGTAGTAGCCAAGATCCACGTCGCGTCCCGCTTGGTGGCTCTTATGGGGGGATAGGTAGCCTCCATGGCGTGCGCTGATATGACCTATGAACAGTCGTGGTGAGCCGGGAAATTGCTTGTTGACCGAAAGAATGGCGCGAGTGATGAAGTCGATGGTTTCTTGAGTGCCCCAAGTGCTTGGGGCTCCAATGATCTGCCAGTGCTCCCCCGGAGGCATCTGAACGCCGTTGATCAGGTAACCTCGGTTTGGTGTCCCAACGGAGAGGGAACCCAAGGAAGCTAGATCGGTTCGTGCTTTTCTGGCGATCTCCTCGTCGGTTAGCTCAATCTTCGGCTTGGTGCGGGCTGCGACTCCGCTCTCCTCCTCATGGTCGTCTACTTCTTCCTCCTCATGCTCCATGTCGTGAGGATAAGGCCCCTCGTCGGTCCTCGGCTCGGCTGCTACCTCCGGGGTCACCTCCGGTGATGGTGTTGCAGAGTGGGTAGCGTCATGGGTGACCATCTCCGGGGAGGCGGCTGGAGGAGGCGCAGGAGCTGGTACCAGGGCAGTTTGTCGGGAAGGAGGGACACACCCCTGCACCAGCAAGAGCAACCACAGGGGAAATGACCTGCGCATCAATCCCGCAGTATAGCCCTCACGCGCTGACTGCAAGCGGGAGGCCCCCCTCCGGGTTAGGCCGTGGTAGGGGCGCAACCTGTGCGGTGGCTGTTGCTCGTCATTTTTCTTCTCACATACGTGGGGATCAGCGCTCGGAGGCTACACATCTTCCCGGTTGGGAGGCCGTCGATCGCATTGATCGGGGCCTGCGCCATGGTGGCCCTGGGGTCGCTGGCAGGAGCTCACGGGCTCCCTGGAGATGAGGCGCTGGCTTCCGTTGAGCCAGGGACCATAGCGTTGTTGACTGGGATGATGATGCTAGCCGCCGCCCTAGAGCTGGCAGGCTTTTTCGGCCATGCCGCTGCCTGGGTGCTGCGCTGGACCCACCGCCCCGTACCCCTACTTTATCTAGTGACGGTGGGCTCCGGCGTACTGTCGGCGCTCCTGGTGAACGACGCAGTATGTCTGCTAGCGACACCCTTCGTGATGAGGGTCTGCCGGTGCATCGGTGCTCCCCGCGTGCCCTTTGTCTTGGCGGTAGCCATGGGTGCGAATGCCGGAAGCGCCATGACCCTCGCTGGAAACCCGCAGAACATGCTGGTCGCTCGCCTCTCTGGGATCTCTTACGCCCGTTACCTAACGGTGGCAGGGCCTTCCGGGCTGGTGGCGTTGGGGGTCACTGCGGTACTTCTTCACTGGATCTTCCATGACGAGTTGGCTAGGAGTTCTCCACCCTCGGACGGAGAGGCGCTCCCCTTCGCCACGGACCGGCTACTGCTAGGGGCGAGCCTGCTGGCACTGCTGGGCTTCACGGTGGCAGCGCTGCTGGGAACCCATCTGGCCTTTGGTGCAGTGACGGCAGCCTCAGTCGCACTGCTGGCAGCGCGCAAGGAGGCTCCGGCGCTGCTAGGACGGGTGGATTGGACAGTGTTGGTCTTCTTCGCCGGGTTGTTCATTCTTGTGGCGGCGCTGCGCAAAACCGGTCTCCCAGACGAGGCGTTGGCGGCGCTCACCCGAGTGATTCCCCCTCAGGGTGCCTCGGGTACTGCCCTGCTCATCGGTGTCCTGCTAGTTGGCTCCCAGATTGTCAGCAATGTGCCGCTGATCCTGCTGCTGGAACCGTGGATTCGGGGCTTTCCTGACGGGACGATGGCTTGGGTGCTCACGGCGCTGGTGAGCACCCTTGCAGGGAACCTGACGCTGCTCGGATCGGTGGCCAACATCCTCGTCATCGAGCGGGCTGGGGCCCAGGACGAGGTAGGCTTCCGCGCCTATACCCGCGTCGGTCTTCCGATCACCTTGCTCTCTACGGCTGCCGCCCTCGCCGTTGTTTGGGTACTGCGGTCTTCGTGACGCAAGCGTAGACGCTGCCTCTGGAGCGCCTCGGAAAATGCCCCGAAGCCCAATGCGATTCGCGTAACCTTGCTCCCTCATGTCCTCGCTCCTCCAGGATCTTCGGCGCTATGTCCCCGCTGACGAGCACGAAACCCGCTCGCTGGCTCGTATCATCACCCATGTCGAGGGCGGTGGAGATCTCTTCGATCGCCGTCGCTGGGATGGCCATCTCACCGGGTCTGCCTTCATCCTAGACACCTCCGGCGAGCGGCTGCTGCTGCTGTTCCACCGGAAGCTGGACCGTTGGCTCCAGCCAGGAGGTCACGGAGAACCTGGAGAAACCGATCCCCTGGTGGTTGCTCGGCGGGAGGCCCTCGAAGAGAGTGGGATTGAGGGGCTCATACTGCACCCGCGAGTGCCGGGTATCTTCGACGTGGATGTGCACTTGATCCCGGCCCGAGGTGAGGAGCTAGCCCACGAGCACCTGGATCTGCGTTACCTGTTCCTTGCTCCTCCCAGGGCAACGCTGGCACCTGCGGAGGGGGAGTCTCGCCGGCTTGCCTGGGTGCCCCTCGCCGAGGTCGCTGCCATCAGCGATGCCTCCGTGGCCCGAGCCGCTCGCAAGCTGCTGATCTGGTGATCGAGTATGGAGATCCTGATATGGAGATCCTGGCGTCAGCAGTTCATCAGGAATTTTCGGGGTGCTCGGCGTAATAAGCCTCAAGAGATTCTCGGGAGATCTCCACCTCGATGATGCCCTCTGCCTCGGCCCGCGCCTGGCATCCAAGGCGGGAGCTTGCCCGAACGTCGAAGGCCTTATCGAGGATGTCCTCCTCCTCCTCCTCGGGTTGAGAGAGAAGGTGGCCCCCAGCTAGCACATAGACATGGCAGGTGGAGCAGGCGCAGACACCACCACATGCGCTCCCTTCCGGAGCCCCGGCGAGGCGTGCAGCCTCTAGGATGGATGTCCCGGTGGGGACGTTGATCTCGATGTTCTGCTTGAGAAAACGGATGGTGGGCATCAGCCGCGCTCCTCGGGGGAAAGGTGGGCTTCGATTCCGTGAGCATGGGCAACGCTCGCTTCCACTTCCTCCAGGTTTTTTCCGCCGATAGCCCGGGCGAGGGCGGCATCCATGCGACGTCCAGCCCAAGCCTTAGAAACGTGGTCCAAGGCCTCCACAGCGTCGTGGATGCGAGATGCATGCCGCCCCTCGCAGGCAACTCGGAGTGCAACAATGGCTTGATCGATACGCTCTCGTTCCCCAGGGAGGAGTAGCGCTGCGTCCGGCCCCTGGAGGGCCTTGTCAATGGCCTGGAGAATGCGCTGAGCCTCAATACGCTCCTCGGTGAGGCGCCGGGCTTCCAGGTCTTCCTCTCCGTGATCGAGGGCAGATAGCAGCATCTCCTCGATCTGCTCATCGGTAAGACCGTAGCTGGGTTTGACTTCCACCCGCTGCTCTAGACCTGTGGTCAGCTCATGGGCAGAAACCTGTAGGATGCCGTCTTGATCGACCCGGAAGGTGACTTCCAAACGGGCCATGCCTGCCGGCATGGGAGGAATCCCCTTGAGGGTGAAGCGAGCCAAGGAACGGCAGTCAGCAGCAAATTCCCGCTCTCCCTGAACAACGTGAAGATCAAAGCCGGTTTGGTTATCCGCATAGGTGGTGAAGGTGGAGCGTGCGGCCGTAGGGATGGTGGTGTTCCGTGGGAGGATTTTGTCTACGACGCCACCCATGGTTTCAATACCGAGGCTAAGTGGGAGCACGTCGAGAAGTAGGACATCGTTGCTGCCTTCGCCTGCCAGGAGGTCGGCTTGTACGGCTGCTCCGAGGGCGACTACCTGATCTGGATCGATATCACCCAGCGGTTCTTGTCGAAACAGCTCAGCCACATAACGCCGTACCAGGGGTACCCTCGTCGCGCCGCCTACGAGGATGACTCCGTCCAGATCTTCTGGAGAGCAGTCCGCATCGCGGAGTGCCCGGCGGCAGGCAACGCCGGTACGCTCCACGATGGGGCGAATGAGGCTCTCAAAGGCATCGCGTTGGATAGCTATGGTGGTTTCTCCGCCCCCGCGAACCGGGAGGGTCAGCTCAACGGTGGGGGCATCGGTGAGGGCATGCTTGGCACGGCGAGCCGCATCGATAGCCAAGCGGATGAGGATCGGATCGGGAGCCCCAGGGTCGACCTTCATGGCCGGGAGGAGGAAGGACTCGGCCAGCGCACGGTCGAAATCGTCGCCGCCAAGGGCACTGTCGCCTCCGGTGGAGCGTACCTGGAAGACTCCATGATCGAGGTCGAGGATGGTGATATCGAAGGTACCGCCACCTAGGTCGTAGACAGCAAATTTTCCATTT
Organism: Polyangiaceae bacterium; assembly: GCA_025057345.1. Lineage (GTDB taxonomy): Bacteria > Myxococcota_A > Polyangia > Polyangiales > Polyangiaceae > JANWXX01. Next base: position 18,576 of record JANWXX010000029.1, read on the forward strand.
TGCTTTTTTTCAAGTCCGTAAGCTAGGGCAGCGGCAGTAGGTTCGTTGAGCAGTCGAAGTACATGGAGGCCAGCGAGCTTGCCTGCATCCTTGGTTGCTTGCCGCTGGGCATCGTCGAAGTAGGCTGGTACGGTGATGACAACGCCACCGACGGTGCGTAGCTCGTCCTCAGCGAGCTGGCGGAGAGTACGCAAAATCTCAGCGGAAACCTCCACGGGAGTGACGACCCGGTCGCGGACTTGAAAGCGAACGACGCGGGCCTCCTCGTCGGTGCAAGGCTCGATAAAGCGGTAAGGTCCCAGCTTCCTGGTTTCGGGGTCGCGGGCGCCTCGACCCATGAAGCGCTTGACGCTCACGATCGTGTCCTGCGGAGCCTCAAGAGCCATTCGGGCAGCTACTTCCCCCACGATGACATCACCTCGCTCCGCGTAGTGAACAACCGAGGGGATGAGGTAAGCCTGGTTGCAATCTCGGATGCAACGGGGCTTACCATCTCGGACGAAAGCGACCAGCGAGTTGGTGGTTCCCAGGTCGATACCAAGGGGGGTCGGGGGAGCCTTAGGATCGAAAATGTCGAGGAGGGCCATGGATTCCTTCAGGATTCGGCATCTTCCTCGACGGCGCGGACCTCATCGAGGAAGCGCCGCACGTAGCGCAGCTCGCCGAGGGCTTCCAGCAGGGCAGTGGTCAAGGTCTCTCGTTCGTCCGGGGTGGCTGAGGCGAGACGCTCGAAACCGACCGTAAGCCTCTGGAGGGCCGCTTGCTCCCGTTCTTGGACCCGAGCTGCAAGAACCCGAGCCGTGTCCCGGTCGCGAGCGGCACGGGCCTCTGCAAGTTTCTCCCGTAGCTCAAGGAATTCGAGAAGCAGAGCTTGGCTGACGT
>JANWXX010000002.1 GCA_025057345.1 Polyangiaceae bacterium
GAGAACGACGAAGTACCCCAGGAACCTTCTACTCCTTCTGCTGCTGCCCCACCTGCCGAAGCTTCCACTGAGGCCTCGACTGGAGCCTCAAATGAGGCCCCAACCGGGGCCTCGACCGAAGCCGCGACGGAGCCTCCGGTCGATCCGATAGCGCAGCCTCAAGCCACAACGGAGCCTCCGGTCGATCCGATAGCGCAGCTCAAGGCCGAGCTTGAAGCAACCAAGGATAGGTATTTGCGCACGGCTGCCGACTTTGACAACTACCGCAAGCGAGCCCGTCGTGATGTCGATGAAGCGGAGAAGAAGGGCAAAGAAACCCTGCTTCGAGAGCTACTTCCCGTCTTCGACAATTTGGAGAGGGCAGCTGCCTCCGCCTCCCAGTCGCCTGCCCAGACACCGGAGGCCCGTGCGATTGCCGAGGGTGTTCGCATGGTGCTCAAGCAGTTCTTCGATACCTTGGAACGTGTCCACATCCGTCGTATTCCCTCCACGGGCACTGCCTTCGATCCCAACCTGCACGAGGCCATCCAGCAGATCGAAACCGCTGACCAGCCCCCGGGGACCGTGGTGGCTGAAGTCCAGGCAGGCTATCAGATGGGAGACCGGCTGATCCGCGCTGCCATGGTCGTTGTCGCCAAGGCTCCTGCTCCGAAGACCGAGAGCAACTGAATATCTTCTACTGTACAGGAACACTCACCATGGGCAAGATCATTGGCATTGATCTGGGGACAACCAACTCATGTGTTGCCTTTCTAGAGAGCGGCACTGCCAGCGTCGGTAACAAGCATGACATCAAGGTGATCCCCAATCAGGAGGGGGCAAGAACGACTCCTTCCGTGGTGGCATTTACTTCCACAGGGGACAGGCTGGTTGGGCAGATCGCCAAGCGGCAGGCGATTACCAATCCACAGAACACGATCTACGCAGTGAAGCGATTGATGGGTCGCAAGTTCAAGTCGCCGGACGTGGCCAAGCAAATTGAGCTTGCACCCTATAAAATTCTAGAGGCTCCCAACGGCGATGCGTGGGTCCATGCCCAGGGAAGGGATTACGCTCCACCAGAGATTAGCGCCATGGTGCTGGGCAAGATGAAGGAGATTGCGGAAACCTTCCTGGGAGAAACCGTCACCGATGCGGTGGTGACGGTTCCTGCCTACTTCGACGATGCCCAGCGGCAAGCGACCAAGGATGCCGGGAAGATCGCCGGTCTGAACATCCGTCGCATCCTCAACGAACCCACTGCCGCTGCCCTGGCCTACGGCCTGGATCGACACAACGCCGAGCGCATTGCAGTATACGACCTCGGGGGCGGAACCTTTGATATCTCCATCCTAGAGATCGCTTCCGGGGTATTCAGCGTCAAAGCGACGGGCGGTGATACCCACTTGGGGGGGGAAGACTTCGATGATCGTATCATCGACCTGCTCGCCGACGAGTTCCAGAAGGCCAACGGCATAGATCTGCGTAAGGATCGGATGGCACTCCAACGGCTCAAAGAAGCTGCTGAGCGGGCCAAGCACGAACTTTCGACCTCTCTTGAAACCGAGATCAACATACCGTTTATCGCAGTTTCCCCTCAGGGGCCCCTCCATATCGAGCGGACGCTTCGCCGCAGCGAGCTGGACCTACTCACCCAAGATCTCATTGACCGTACCATTGCCGCATGCAACGCAACCTTGGCAGATGCCAAGCTCAAGCCCGTAGATATTCAGAATGTCATCTTGGTCGGTGGGATGACCCGCATGCCCGCCGTACAGAAGGCAGTGGCCGAGTTCTTCGGCCGTGAGCCCCACAAGGGGGTCAACCCGGACGAAGTGGTAGCGGTCGGTGCTGCCATCCAGGGAGCCGCGCTCACCGGTCAGATCGACGATGTACTCCTGCTGGATGTCACTCCCCTCTCCATCGGCGTCGAAACCGGAGGAGGGGTCTTCACCCGGATCATTCACCGGAACACGACCATTCCTACCGAAGCCCGGGAGATCTTCACCACTAGCCTGGATAACCAGTCCTTCGTTCCCATCCATGTACTTCAAGGGGAGCGAGACATGGCTGCCGACAACCAAAGCCTTGCGCGCTTTGAGCTTAGGGGGATCCCTCCAGCCCCTCGTGGTGTCCCCAAGATCCAGGTCACCTTCAAAGTCGACGCCAACGGAATCCTCGATGTAGAGGCCAAGGATCTCGCTACCAACCGGAGCCAGGCAGTCCGCGTTACCCCCACCAGTGGCCTCGACCAAGAGACCATCCAGCGACTGGTCGCCGAGGCTGCGCGTTTCCGAGAAACCGACAGCTTGCGCAAGGAACTAGCCGAGCTTCGCAACCAAGCCGAAACCCTACTCTACACGACGGAACAAGCCCTTGATGGCTATGCTGACCTTGTTGATCAGGACATTCTCACTGCCGTCAAGAAGGATGCAAATCGTCTCCGAAAGCTCCTCGATAGTGGCGCTGACATTGGTAGCATCCGTGAAGCTTACGCAACCCTTGAAACCGCTGCCTACCGCATCGCCGAGAGCATGTACGGTTCTGGAGGAGAGTAATCTTGAGTGATCTCCTGGATCTTATCGTCCTCGGAGGAGGGTCCGGGGGGGTTCGTGCTGCACGCATTGCTGCTGGTTTTGGTGCGCGCGTTGCCCTGATTGAAGCGAAGCGTCTGGGGGGTACCTGCGTCAACGTTGGATGCGTCCCCAAGAAGCTCATGGTCTACGGCGCTTCGTTCGCCGAACATTTCCGTGAGGCTGCGGGCTTCGGTTGGTCCCTCCCTATGCAACCGCAACACGACTGGGCGGCTCTCGTCGATCGTCGAGAGGCCGAGATTGCACGGCTCAACCAAGTGTATCGCAACCTTCTGACCTCTTCTGGCGTCCGTATCGTCGAGGGCTTTGGCCGCCTCATCGCTCCAGATGCCGTAGCGGTCGGTCGTCTCACCCTCCGCGCAAGGATCATCCTCCTCGCCACCGGAGGGCGCCCCAAGGTACCTGCCATTCCCGGCTGGGAGCTGTACTCTACCAGCGACGATTTCTTCGCCCTGCGTGCCTGTCCTCGCCGCGTTGTCATCACCGGAGGAGGTTACGTCGGAGTAGAACTAGCCAGCATCTTTCAGGCTTTTGGAGCTGAAGTCCATCTCGTCCACAAGGATGCGATGCTCCTCAATGCCTTCGACTCCGACGTTCGGCGCTTTTTCGGGGAGCAGCTCCGGCTTCATGGCATCCACATCCATGCAGGCCATACTCTGGAGCGTATCGATCGTCGCGGTGATGATCTGATAGCCACCCTCGACGATGGGACTTCCCTTGCTGCGGACCTTCAGCTCGCTGCGGTGGGCCGCGTCCCTGCCACCGAGGGGCTTGGCCTCGAAGAGGTTGGTGTGGAGACATCCCCTTCCGGCGCCATTCTCGTCGACGATACCTTTCAGACCACTTGCCCTGGAATCTATGCTGTGGGGGATTGTGTGGGACGGGTTCAGCTTACCCCTGTCGCTCTTGCCGAAGGGATGACCTTTGCTCGGCGTCTTTTTGGGGGTCAGCCCGAGGCTTGTGTGGATTATGACCTGATCCCCACCGCTGTCTTTGCCACCCCTGAGGTTGCTACCGTCGGCCTCTCCGAGGATGAGGCCCGGCACCGAGGTGAGCTGTGCGTGATCTTCCGGAGTATCTTCCGGCCGATGAAGAATACCCTTAGCGGTTTGCCCTTCCAGATGATGGTGAAGCTCGTGGTCTGTGGCAAAACTGACCGGGTGCTAGGCCTTCATGTGGTTGGCCCCGATGCGGGCGAGATTGTGCAGGGGTTTGCTGCTGCCATGCGCGCAGGCATCACCAAGGCTCAACTGGATGCCACCCTAGGCATCCACCCGACGGCTGCCGAGGAGCTGGTTACTCTGCGCTCCCCAGTGCCTCCGATGCATGGGTGAATGTGCTTTCCAACCGCCCCCCTGCCCCTCCGCAGATCGGTGGGGGAGAGCGCAGGGTACAAATGTCGGAGATGTTCGGTGTCTCCTCTGGAGGTGGGATGGGTGTCTTCTCGGTTGGGACCGATTCCAGAGCGGCAAGGAGTTCTGGATCGGTGATGGGAGGCAAGTCATTTTGTGTATCCGGTTCCAGCTCCGTGAATTCGGGAGCGGCTACGGTCACCTGCTCCAGACTCTGCCCTCGAGGCAGGGGTGGTGGGTTCATTGCATTTCGATGCTGCATGATCCCTGTCCCTCTTGAAGCCATTGCTGTAGAGGAACCTATCCCTGTTTGCAATAGACTTCAGGAAGTCTGTTCCGTTACAAAAGTCACTTCCCCTGCTGAGGCAGCTATCATCCCTCCAGGTGCGCGCAACAGCAGGCGCCCCTCCTCGTCGATCCCGCAGGCCACTGTGGATTGCCCTTGCCAGAGAACCTTTCTTCCTGCGGCTCCGTCGGCAGTACGCAGAGCACCTAGCATCGGGGCAAGGCCATGGCGCACGTATGTATCAATCCTTTGCTGGAGTGAGGCCAGGATCTGGCCAAGGAGGACCGTACGGTCGAGAGGTGCTCCGACGATGGCATGGCGCTGGAGAGAGGTCGCTTGGTGCGCAATCTCAGGGGGAAGAGGGGCATCCCTCAGGTTGATCCCGAAGCCAATCACGATGGATTCTAGATGGGAACCACGGAGGGAGGCTTCCACGAGAATCCCGGCGAGTTTGCGATCCTGGAGGATGAGGTCATTGGGCCATTTGATACGCAGGACTGCGCCAGCGACCCAAGGGGCGAGGGTATCGTAAAGAGCCAGCCCCGTGACCAGAGAGAGAGGCGGGAGCTGGGCAGCCAGCAAAGGAGGGCGAAGGAGCACAGAAGCCAGGAGGGCAGAGCCAGGAGGGGCCACCCAGGAACGCCCCTGTCGTCCCCGACCCTGGGTCTGGCTATCTGCGACGAAGGTGGTGCCTTCCGGCGCGCCGGAGGAGGCTGCCTGGCGCGCGAGATCCTGAGTGGAGGAGGTGGAGGTGATGTGATGGACGGTACCAGGCCAAGAGCACCCCGCAGCGCGAGCGAGGCAAGTTGCTTTCTGCGGGTCAAAGCTCATGGAAGCAAGGCCAGATCGAGGGCAATATCTGCGGCGGGAGCCGAGTGGGTCAACGCACCGACGCTAATGACGTCAACACCGGCGGCAGCGAAGGCGGGGAGGGTAGCGAGAGTGACGCCGCCAGAGGCTTCCAAGATGGCTTTGCCCCGGGCACGGCGTACTGCCTCAGCAACGTATTCCGGGGAGAAATTGTCAAGCATGATGATGTCTGCATTCGCAGCGAGGGCCTGCTCTAGCTGCTCAAGGCTGGCAACCTCGACCTCGATGCGGCTGGTATGGGGGGCATGACGGCGAGCTCTCTCCACTGCAGCGAGGATGCCTCCGGCCGCCGTGATATGGTTATCCTTGATCATGACAGCAGCTCCGAGACTGTCGCGGTGGTTGAAGGCGCCACCGCAACGAACTGCATACCGTTCCAGGACGCGGAGACCTGGGGTGGTTTTCCTGGTATCGGTGATGCGGGTGGCACAACCGGGTGGGAGTGCTTCCACGTAGGTGCGAGCCAGGGTAGCGATACCGCTCATCCTTTGGGTCAGGTTAAGAGCACTACGTTCGCCCATCAGGATGGCCCTGGCGCTGCCCTGTACCCTCCAGATCATCGTACCGCACCCAACCTTTGTTCCATCGTCCACCAGGGATTCAAAGACCACGGAAGGTTCCAGACGCTCGAACACCCGTTGGAAGACATCGCCTCCGCAGACCACGAGAGGAGCTCGAGCAACGGCGGTACCTGTAGCGAGGACATGGGCGGGGACGGTGGACTCCGCGGACAAGTCGCCTGCATGGAGATCCTCGCGGAGGGTTCGGTCGACGATCTCATCCAGCACAGGAGGAGCAATCCACATGCCCGGAGCTTAGAACCAAGGAGCCCGCCGAACCAAGGCAGAACCCTGACTTGCTCTTTGTCCTCCTCCACCACAAGCTTGTCCCGATGCGTTACGAAGGCAAGCTTTACCGCCCACCGTCGGAGGCGGACGCTTACATCCTACAAGCTACTATTGGTTGCTCGTGGAATCACTGCACCTACTGCGATATGTACCGGGAGAAACGCTTCCGGATACGAGATCTCAAAGAGTCGCTGGAGGACATCGACGAGGCCGGGCGCCGCTTTGGTCACTGCGTCAACAAGGTCTTTGTTGCCGATGGAGACGCACTGGTGATGCCCACCGATCATTGGCTCGCGATCCTAAGGCGTGTACGGGAGCGACTCCCCGGGACGCGGCGAGTCTCCTGCTATGCGATGGCGCGAAACGTACTGGAAAAAAGCGACACAGAGCTGCTTGCCCTGCGACAAGCGGGGCTCTCGCTGCTCTACATCGGCCCCGAGTCTGGTGATGCTGCGACCCTCAAACAGATTGCCAAAGGAGACGGGGTAGAGGAACACGTAGAGGCAGCAGCTAGGGCTCACGCTGCAGGAATGGCCATCAGTGTGATTGTACTCCTCGGGATAGGAGGAGAGCGGGCCGAGGAGCACGCTCGTGCCACAGCAGCACTCATCACCCGTATGGACCCGGAATTCTTCTCCGCGCTCACCGTGACCGTAGTCCCTGGAACCCCCCTCGCCACCTTGGAGAAACGGGGAAAATTTCGCGTCCCTGCCGTACCATCACTCCTTCGGGAACTGCGCATCATGGTGGAAGAGGCGCAGCCGACAGACGCCCTCTTTCGCACCAACCATGCTTCCAATTACCTACCGCTCGGGGGTCGCTTGCCCAGGGATCGAGGGAGGATCTGCAGCCTCATCGATGCAGCTCTTGCAGGACGAATTCCCCTTCGCCCCGAGTATGCCCGGGGGCTGTTAGATACTGGTGGTTGTGAGGATGCCACCCCTCCGGCTCAACGCAGAGGATTCTTGGCAAAGCGCTGGGCTAGCTCATCGAGGGCTTGCTGGAGCTGGGGCGAAGCGCCCTGGCGAGCCTGTTCGATGAGCTGGGGGGTACTCGGGTCATCGACCATGAGGAGAGCTGCAGTAGCGCTGCTACGAGGTTCACCGGGTCGAGCGACGAAGAGGTCGACGAGGGCCTTGGCAGCGAGAGCACGGATGGCAGCTTCCTCGCTCTTATGGGGGGTAGTAGGCATCTTCCATACCCAAGCGGAGCCAACCTCGCCGAGGGCTTTAGCGACGAAACGAGCGGTTTCATCATCGAGAGGACCGAACACTCCACGAGAGGCGTCGGCCAAGGTTTGGGCTGCGGAGAGGCGACGTGCTTCGCCAAGGCCAGCGAGAAGAGGACGCTGGCGAGGACCGGGTTGCTTGGCAAGAGCGATGAGTTTCTGGAGAGCGGTTTCATCACCCAGGCGACTAATGGCCTCAGAGGTGACACGAAGCACATCGAAATCGGTTTCGTCGGAGTCGAGGACAGCGAGGTAGAGGGGTAGGGAGCGGGCGTCCCGGATCATGCTGGACGCCTCGATCAGAGCGATGCGCCAGCCTCGCCATGCAGTATCGCTGAGGTTGCCGCGGGGGGGAGATTGGAGGGCAGCGCGTTCCAGCATGGGCAGCAGGGCCTTAGGGCCGAGGCGCTTGAGGAGCGGAGTGATGGGAGCGTAGCGACCGCGGCGGTTGGCATCGAGTTCGGCGAGGCGGTCAGCGATCTGCTCCACAGCGCGGAAGATTTCAGGGTTGGCCTTACGGGCCTTGGCCACATCTGCAGCGAGGCTGGCACGGGCGGCGGGGGGGAGCCTGCTGGCATGGACAACAGCCCCATGAGCGCGGGCTTCGTTAGCGGAGAGGCTCAGGAAAGCCATAGCGAGGAGGAAGGTCTTGAAAGGCGTATGCATGAGTCTGCTCCTTATTTAGTAACCGCTCTCCCACCACTTCTCGTCAGGCGAAACTTTGCGAATGGTGTTGGACCCACAGTGGACCTCACCGGAGAGGCGGTGGTAGAGGTCCCAGTCCTCGATGTAGTGGACAGTGATACCGAGCTTGGCAAAGGCCTCGGTCATCTGAACCTCGAAGATATCCTTACCATCGATGACAGGACCGTGAGGCTTGGGAGCACCAAAATCCGTGTCAGAGAGGTAGATGCCGTTAACGGTACCAACCTGGTACGCAAGGGAATAACCGCTAACATTCTCGTGGAGGAACGGGAGACGGATGATTTCCTCATCGGTGATGCCGGTTTCCTTCTTGAGGATGGCGACTTGGTTGTCGACCTCGGCAGCGGAGGCAGCGCTCTCAGCCATGATATCGGTGTCTTCAAGTACATCCGCAATAGAGATCTCGGCGGGAATCTCGCCATTTCCTTGAGGATCGAGCCATTGCTTACCGACGAACATGGTGACGTCACCGTTGCCCTTGGCCACTTGCTCCTCAAGCATCTTCTTGGCCAGGGTGGGGTCATTGACAACCATGGCCCAGCCACGGGGGGTGTTGGCCTTAACAAAGGAGATGGTTTCGTCCACATGGGCCACAAGGAGCCAAGAGGTATCGACATAGACAGGGGGCTGAACCCGCTGGGCCTCCATCATCTTAGAGAATTTTTTGTCTGGGTAGAAGCTGGGGATGCTGCCGCGGAGAAGACGACCAAGGGGATAACTCTTATCCCCGAGGGTATAGGGAGGGATGGTTTCCGTGTTGCCAAAGGAGTCGAGGGTATCCATCGCATCAGGGTGCTTGATGTCGAATTCCTGGATGGCAGCGAAGTCCTTGCCGTGGAGGGTGTTGAAGACCACGCGACCGGCAGGGCGCAGAGGATTTTTAAGGCTGTTGGGGTTCTTGACGTTGGCTGAGCGATAGGCGACGCGAACCATGTGGGGGCCCTTGGGCGCCGGCATAACCATATAGCCAGTTTCGAAGTAATCCTGGGTCCACTGGTCGCTGTAGATGTTGGAGTTCTTCAGCTCGAGGACGCCCTGAGGCACGTTGGAGGCAGCGCTAGCCGTCTTGAGGTCAGCGCGCATGGCAGCAGAACCTGGATCGAACGTGATATTGGCGACGTAGACCCTCTCGGTGGGCTGAAGGTGGTGGTGCGTGAGGACCGGGGCTACCCGCATACGAACCCGATCCGGGGGAGCATCCTCGATGGGCTGATCCCCCTGGGTAATGGAGAAGTTGAGGTCGATGAAGCCATCCCAGACTTCCAAGTCCCGAACGATGTCGGTGGCTTCGATAGCTAGCTCGATGCCAGAGCGGATCTCTGCGGTAGAGAGGGTATCCGTGGCAGGGTGGAAGACGGTGAAGTTGCCAGATCCATCGTTTTTAAAGAGGCGGACGTAGCCGGCCCCCTTTTTGTCTACGGAGAGGCGGCCTACAGCGCCGTCAGGAGCATCTGCCCAGGGGGCAATACGCAACCGTGCCAAGTCGAGGAGATCGTCCTCACCGTTGATCACGTCATCGGCAGCGTCATGGCACTTGGGCAGATCGATGTCACTAGATTTGGCGTTGCACTTCTTTTCATCGTCGTCGAGGTTGGCCAGCAAGATGGCGCCGTGGGTTTTGTCCCAAGTGTCTTCGTCCTTGTCGTCCGCATCGTCATCCAAACGAACGACGCCGTCACGGTTGTTGTCGGCTCGCAGGTCCACCACGGGTTTTGGCTTGGGAGCCTCACCTCCAGTCCCCCCCTGCGCTTCCCCCGAAGCCCCCCCAGAACCTCCGGACCCGGAATCGCCTCCGCTCCCCCCGGAGCCGGCGGTTCCTCCGGAGGCAGGTAGGGTTGCCGGTTGGTTGTTGTCGTCCCCACACCCAGGGAAACCAAGCCCCCCTGTAGCTGCACAAATGAGGATTGCAGCCCACAACATCTTGTCGCGTCGCATCGAAAAACCACCTGCTTGGAAGGGAAGGGAAGCCCGCTGCGTAGAGGGAGAACACCATGCGCCACGGGTCCTCTCAAGCTACCACGACCCAAAGGTTCGCCAAGGCTTCATCCGGTGACTTTCTTTTGCGCAGGGCGTCGTCTTGGTCCAAGCTTGCAGGTGACGTGAAAAAGTGCGCCAAGATCGACCAGGATTGCCGCCTGCAAGGGCTTGGAGTACGTGAGGGCGTCCGGGTCAAGACGACACGAGACGTGCGACACCCTGGCTCTCAGGGAGGAAGGCAAAGCGATGCCTGGCGATCTCGTCAAGCAGATCATCTCCAGCGTGGTGTTCTCGTTCCTTGGGCTGATTCTCTTTGGAATCAGCTTCCTCATCATCAAACTTATCCTCCCTTTCTCCCTCCGAAAGGAGATCGAGGAGGACCAAAACACGGCGCTTGGCATCATGATTGGCTCGGTCATCATCGGCTTGTCCATGATCATTTCGGCCGCCATCAAGGGGTAGCTCTCCGATGAGCATCGCCCAGGGTTCCTGTCCCCAGTGCGGCGCCCCGATGACCTTCGGGGTCGGTGCGTCGATCTCCCAGGTCTGTAAGTACTGCCGTCACGTTGTTGTCCGTACCGACCGTGATTTCCGCAACATGGGGCGGGTCGCAGACCTAGCCCTCACACCTTCACCGGTCGCCGTAGGCGATCTGGGTACCGTCGAGGGCAGCGGGATGAGGGTGCTTGGGCGCGTGCAGCTCGACCACGGTGAAGGTCCCTGGGATGAGTGGTACATTGCCTTCAACAACGGGCAATGGGGCTGGCTCGCTAATGCCCAAGGCAACTGGTACCTGACCGCCGAGGTTCCTCATCCGGGTCCGCTCCCCTTCTTTGACCAGCTTCATCTGGAGCAGGATGTACCGTTGGCCCCAGGGATGACCTTCCGTGTCATCGAGCTGAAGCGAGGAACCCTTACCTCCGGTGAGGGCGAGCTCCCCTTTGCGGTCACCCAGGGTCAAGAGCGCTACTACGCGGACCTCGTAGGCCCCAACGGGGGCTTTGCCACTATCGATTACGGGGATCGCTCGGCTCCACCACAACTTTTCATTGGCAAGCAGCTTCCTGAGGCAGCGATCCAGATCAAGCCGATGGGGGAGCGGCCCGTCACCGAGATCACGACCGATGCGCTGACCTGTCCCAACTGCGGCGGTCGCGTTCCGGCGATAGCACCGAACAAGTCCGAACGCCTGGCCTGCCCCTATTGCGGCGCGGTCAGCGAGATCGCTGCCCGGCGGGTCATCGAGATGCAGGAGGCTGCCCGCATGCGCCCTGACATTCCTCTGGGGACACGGGGCAGCATTCAAGGGCAACAGTACGTGGTTTGTGGTTACGTAGAACGCTCTACCGAGATCGAAGGGGAGCTATTCACTTGGCAAGAGTATCTGCTCTACGGCCCGGGCCTCGGCTTTCGCTGGCTGGTCAAGGATGAATCCACCTGGATGTGGATCTCCCCTCTCAATCTGACTGAGATCGACCTCTCCCGGCTTCCGCATCAGGTTTCTTGGCAGGGCCAGACGTACTCGCTCCGTAACCGTAACCAGGCTACCGTCAGCTACGTTCTTGGCGAGTTTTACTGGAAGGTCCGCAAGGGCGAAACCGTCGATGCGATGGATTTCCTTGGCCCCGGAGGGAATGTGATTTCCCGCGAGCGGGCTGGGGATGAGGTGGCTTGGTCCCTTGGTTCTCCCGTCTCCTGGCCCCAGATTGCCCAAGCATTCCAACTTCCCCTGGAAGGGAGCGGGGGTCAATTCTCTGCCCCGGGCGGCTCCACCGACGGGGAAGGGGAAACCTCTACAGTTGTCATCATCATCGTTATCGTCCTCATCCTCATCATTCTGTTGGTTCTCTGTGGTAGCTGCGACGGCAGTGGTGGTGGTGGCGGCGGTGTTTGGATCTCCGGCGGCGGTTCGCGCGGCGGGAAGTGATCCATCCCAACTCTCCCTCTCCAAAAAGCCCCTCTGCCCAGGATCGCATGAGAGCTCTTGGGGCCTCGCTCTCCCTGGTGCTCCCCTTTGCCCTCTGGCACTTGGCCCTCCTCCAGCGAGGGTCTGCTTACCTACTCTTTGATCTCGTGGCTCCGAAACCGTGGATTCTTTTTCTCCACCTTCTCTCGCTGGTCCTCGGCGCCTTCCTCACTTTCCCACAACGACGCATTCCTCCATGGTACCCGCCGCTCCTACTACTGGCCTTCGCTCTTACCTGCACGGCGGCCCTCTTCGGAGCCTTCCTCACCTTCTCCTCATCGACCACCTTCCTCCCCTTCGTTCTGGGGACCGCCGTCTTGACCGGGTTGCTCCTGGGCGCCTTCCTCGTCACCCATGGTCGTCTCGTCGCCGCCCTGAATTTTGACCGGAGCGCCTTCTTCGATCTGATCCGTATGGAATCTCTGGCAATACTCCTATTGTTGGCGGTGCTCTACCTACTAGCCGCTGAGCATCTTGGCCAGCTTCGCCTGGGATTGCTCCTCGCGTTGGGCTGCGCACTCACAGCGCACCTAACCCTTCGTTTTGCGCCCGCAGGAGCGATGCAAAGCAAGAAAGCCGCCCGTTGGTGTTGTTATGGGCTGGCGCTGCTCCAAATAGCTGCAGAGCCGTTGACACCTCTCCGAGAGGTGGGCCTGGCCTCGGACCCGGTGGTGCTGGCTCGCAACACCCCCAGTGGCCGGTTGACGCTCACCTCGGGGCGAGGAGCCTTCCAGCTCCATGTGGACGGGCTTTTGCGGCTCTCTACCATCGACAGTGCACGACGGCGTGAGGTGACTGCACATCCTGCCATGCTAGCAGCACCTCAGAAGCATCGTGTATTGGTGCTAGGCGGAGGAGATGGAGGAGTGGTCCGCGAGGTGCTCCGCTACGAAGATGTGCGGGAGGTGACAGTGATTGAGCCGGAAGAAGGCCTCCTTGAGCTGTCTGTCCAACACCCAGTACTGTCCCGAGAGAACGGGGGAGCCCTGAGGTCACCCAGGGTAAAGGTGCGTCGGGCCGATCCTGTACAATTCCTTGACGAGGCTGCCCTCTATGACGTCATCCTCGTAGATCTGCTCGACCCGGAAGGGCCTCGACGCTCGAAGTGGTACACACGTCACTTTTATCAGAGGCTTGGGGAACACTTGGCTCCAGGGGGGATCGGTGTGATTGCCACCAACACCTCGCCTTTTGCTCAGCGTCAGGCATTCTGGTGCGTGGTGACCACGTTGGAAGCTGCTGGATGGCAGGTTCTGCCTTACCGAGCCCCCCTACCGACGATGGGTTCCTGGGGGTTTGCACTGATCTCTCGGCAGAAGCTTGTCGCGCCGACCGAAGCTCCTCTACCCCCCGGTCTAGTTTACTTGGACTCCCCTACGCTATCTTCTCTCTTTCATTTGGCGCCTGATGAGCAAAGGATCCCCACGGAAGTGAATTTGCTCCACCGGCAGGTGCTCGCCCGCTATCGGGCCATGCACTAGACCTCAGCGCCGGGCCGAGATGTAGCCCAAGGAGAGGGAAAGCTGGAAGGGTAGATCATACCAGTAGCGAGCAAGTGCCCGACGGACGTGGTCCACGGCAGCCTCGGGGGAGTTGGGAGCCAGGGCTGCCAAGTGAGGCTCAAAGAGCAAGCGCATCAGCGGATCATCCAAGAAAGCCTGCCCTGCCGGATACTCTAGCTTGAGCCGATGCAGGGACACATCCACGTCTTCGAATCCTGCATCCTCCAGGTGTTCGGTGGCCTGCTCGATATTCGGGCGGCCAGCCACCACCGCCTCTACGGCTATCTCCATCGCCTTATCGCCGCTGGCCTGAGAGAACTCTCGAAGCAAATCCATCAGCTCGGGGTAGGATCCCCGGAGTGGCAGCACCATTAGCAGCTGGCCACCCGGCTTCAGGAGTCGGGAAGCCTCGCCCACGAGCGCTCCCCAGCTGTCTCCCTGGAGGGCAAGGGAGTGGAGGCTCACGGCATGAGAGAAAGCACCAGTAGGGAGATCCGTCGGCAACCTGGAAGGGTAATAAGCGAAGCGCCCCTCGACAGCACCGGCCCCCCGAGAGGCCAGGGCCAGGGCCTCCGGGGAGGCATCGACCCCTACCAGCGACGAGGCACCTGCCCGGGCCGCCAACTCCTCGTCATGGAAACCCGTCCTGCATCCGAGGTGTACGACGACCGCGTCATCCTCCAGGGTCATTGGCTCCAGCAAGCGCTCCTCAAACAGCTCACGGAGCCGAGGTGCCACATGAGTATGGAAGATCATGACATCTTCGGGAGAGAGAGGGGAACCTAGGGCGAGAGTCATGCTCCCTCTCGGATCAGATCGCATGCCTCAGTCGCGAGCTGGCCCAGCTCTGCCTGCTCCGTCTCTCCTTCCTCATCTCCAAGCTCGACGATACGACGGTCCGAGCGCAGAGCCTCGATGGCCGGGAGTAGCTCTGGATCCCCTCGCTCTACGCATGCTTCCAGAGCAGCCAGCAAGGCCTGAGGGTCTTGCTGCTGGAGGAAGAGCTGGAGGAGCTTAACGACGCCAGGCTCGGGGATCTCCTGGAGCAAAAAGGGGAGTTCCAGGCGGGCAGCATGATCTTGAGGCAGGCGTTGGAGCGCTCGTTCGACGCCGAGAGCGACTTCCTTGAAACGGGACAAGGCGAACTCGGAGAGCACTTCTCCAGCGACCTGATGGGCCTCGGCGATCTCGCTTCCGAGGATATCGATGAGCAGATCCACGGTTTGATCGCCGGTGAACTGGGCAAGTACTTGAGCGCAGGAAACCAGACGCACCGTAGCCTCTCGCTCATCCCTCTCTTGGAGTGCTCCGATGATGGCACTGGCAATTGCGGTCAGCACGGCTGTCCGGTCGCTACGGCCCAGCTCCTTGTGGAGACGGCGTACGGTGCGCTCTGCCTCGAAGAGCGCATCGAGCAGCTCGGCGGCGGAGGAGGCGTGGCGAGGGGAAGGGACAGCCGAACGGCGAGCCGCGGAAGGTCGGGGCCCTCGGAACTCGGGACGAGGACGGGCGAGCTTGTTCATGGCCTACCCTCGTAGCAAGCCCTTCTCCTTGCAGGAAGATTCCCATCACGCTACGGGTTTGCGTCGCCATGACCTCTGCGCTTCGAGCCTGCCTGGCAACGGCGATCCTTGCGGCCCTGGTCGGTGCCTCACCGGAGCGAGATCGGGCGAAGATTGTACGGCTACCTCCAGCCGCGCCCCCCTATCCCTCGGCCTCGGCAGGTTCGGGTCTGTTGGCAGTCCCTTGTCCTTCCGGTTCGCTTCCAGATGGGGAGGGTTGTGTACCGTTTGAGCCGAGAAATCGCTGAGGAGCTTGCCTGAACCGAAGATACCCCGTACCACAGCGCTTGTGGATGCATCGCTTGTTCCTCTAACAGATGCGGAACGGAGCGCGGAGTTGCGGGGGCTACTGCGGCGGGTAGCGGTGGGGTTGTTGGGTTTTTTCCTTGGCGTCCTGGTGCTTGCGCGACTCTTCCGGGAGCCGCTCCGGGCGCTAGGGGCAACCTTCGTCCACCGCTTCGGCCTTGCTGGGGTTTTCCTGGGAACTTTTGTGGCGGATGCCTTCACCTTCCCCATCCCGCCGCAGTTCTACCTCTTGACGGTGATTACCAGCGGGCGGGATCCAGCGGCGCCTGTGCTTTCGGTGCTACTGGCTTCGGTGCTGGCCGGGCTTGCTGGCTATTGTCTGGCAGGACGGCTTGCAGAGTTGGCAGTACTTCGCCGGCTGTTGGAACACACCCGGGAGCAGGTGGATAGGATCTTCTCTCGTTGGGGCCCCTGGGCCGTCGTCATCGCTGGCATCTCACCGCTTCCCTTTTCAGGGCTCTGCTACGCTGCTGGTTTGTATCGCATGCCCCCTCGCCTTTTCGCCATGTTGTTGACACTACGGGTACCCCGGTTGCTGATGTATTATGCAGCACTCCGCGCTGGATGGTCCTTGTAAAAAAGGCTTTACAAAGCGATGCGTGTCGCGTAGGTTCGCCCTGCCTCTGCGAAGGTGGCGGAATGGCAGACGCGCTGGATTCAGGTTCCAGTGTCGCGAGACGTGGGGGTTCAAGTCCCCCCCTTCGCACAACCGGGGATCTTGGCTGCGGCAACAGGCCATAGCGGTGGCTCCCGCGAGTAGGGCCGAACCCCTAGAAGCAAGTACCCAGGATGCTGCTACATCCTACGAGGAACCCGAAGGGAGCCATCTCAGGAACCAACCAAACGGCCCTGTTACTTCCACCGCCCCAGAACCACCATGATGGATTTCCTGTAGGTGGGTCAGGGGCCTTCCGGTTCCCGCGGAGGGGGGAGATCCGCTACGATGAGGCGATGCGCAGGGTTGCGTTGTTCTTGCCTTGGGTTGCGCTTGGCCTAGGTGCTGCTGGAGTCTGGACGGTGGCCTGCTCTTCGGGAGGCACTTCCGCTACGGATCTTCCCCCCGGGGCCGGTGGGAAAGGGGGTTCTGGTGGCTCCGGAATCTCCGGACAGAGCGGGAGCGGCGCTCCAACCGGGGGCATGAGCGGCTCCGGTGGCTCCGAAGGTGACGCGGGGAGCAATGCCTTCGGCGGGAGTGCGGGCACTGTCTCCCTCGATGGGGGGAAGGATGCACTGGAAGAAGGCTGTGCCGGCGTAGAGGCCCAGGCAACCCGGGTACCGCTGACGCTCTATGTTGTCTTGGATCGGTCCTCGTCGTCCAGCGGCCTCAAGTGGGATGCCTCCATCCAAGGACTGGGGGCTTTCCTCAAGGATCCAGCCTCCGCAGGGATCACAGTGGGTCTGGTGACTTTCCCCCGACAACCACTGCTCAACCCTCAGGAATGTAGCTTCAGCAATTACAAAGAGCCTCAGGTTCCTTTCGCGAAGCTACCCGAGAATGCCCAGCCCATCCTAGATTTCTTGGCGACGGTGAAGCCCAATGGGTTTGGTACACCGATTTATCCTGCGCTTGGCGGGGCTTTGGAACGTGCTGCAGTTTCAAAGATGGCCAAACCGGAGGAGAACTTCGCGGTGCTATTGGTCACGGACGGTGAGCCAGCGCCTCCACCAACCACCTGCAACGGGGTTGATGTGCTCAAAATCGACAACAGCAGCGCTTTGGTTGCAGATACCCTCGTAAAGTATCAGGTGAAAACTTTCGTCATAGGACTGCCAGGCATCCCCGCCTCGTTTGCGGATGCGCTCGCGAAGAAGGGCGGCACCCAGGCCATCGTGATTCAGCAGGATGTAGACTTGGAGAAGCAGTTTCAGGGGGCGCTCTCTGCGGTGCTGGGAGAAGGACTCGGCTGCGAGTTTCCCCTGCCTCCTGACTCAAGCAAGTACGACAAAGATTTGGTCAATGTGAACTACACCAAGGGAGATGGCAGCGGCACCCTGGATCTCAAGCGATCCATGGGCTGCAAAGACGGTAGCGGATGGGATTACGACAACGACATCAAGCCCACCAAGCTCGTGCTGTGCGGTACCACCTGCGAGCAAGTGAAGAAGGATGGGCTCGCCAAGATCAACGTTGTACTTGGATGTCCGACCCGCATCCAGTGAGCGAGCCACCTACCCTAGATGTTCGGGGTCTGACCGTTGGATTCGACACCGATCGTGGGCTGCTCCGTGCCGTCGATGACGTGAGCTTTGTACTGCCACGGGGCGGAACACTCGGTCTGGTAGGCGAATCCGGCTCGGGCAAGAGCGTCACTTCCCTGAGCCTTCTCAACCTGCTCCCCTCCCCTCAGGGTCGCATCCTTGCCGGGAGCATCCGGCTCCAGGGACGTGAGCTGGTGGGCCTGCCGGAACGGGAGTGGCAGAAGATCCGGGGTGCTCGCATCGCAACGATCTTCCAGGAGCCCATGACCAGCCTCAATCCGGTCTACTCCGTCGGTGCTCAGATTGTTGAGGCCATACGACTTCACCGCGACGTCTCTCGGCGTGAGGCTCGTGCTCGTGCCATCGAGCTACTCCGATGGGTGGGCATCCCAGATCCAACCAGCAGGATCGAAGCTTACCCCCACCAGCTCTCTGGGGGGATGCGCCAGCGGGTGATGATTGCCATGGCGCTCTCGTGCGAACCTGAAGTGTTGATTGCCGACGAACCGACCACGGCCCTTGACGTGACCATCCAGGCGCAAATCCTGGAGCTTCTCTGGTCGATGCAGCAAAGGTTTGCCATGAGTGTTCTGCTCATTACCCACGACCTTGGGGTGGTAGCGCACCATGTGCAACGGGTCGCAGTGATGTACGCTGGTCGGATTGTGGAGGAAGCACCGGTGGAAGAACTTTTTCGCTTGCCACTGCACCCTTATTCTCGCGGTCTACTCCGGAGTATTCCTCCCATGGGTACATCGCTTCAGGGGAAGCGACGTCGCCGACTCCCTACCATTGAGGGGGCAGTACCAAGCCTGCTGGATCTACCGCCAGGTTGCCGCTTTGGTCCACGCTGCGAGCTACACCAGCCTCGTTGTTCTGCAGAGGAACCATCCCTGCGAGAGATCGTTCCCGGACGTCTGGTTCGCTGTCACTTTGCTGAGGAGTGGGCCTCGTGAGTGAACCAGTCGAGCCATTGCTCCAAGCATTCCATGTTTCCCGCTATTTCCAAGTGGGGGCCGGGCTCTTCTCGGCAAAGAAGATTCTGCGGGCGGTCGATGATGTCTCCTTGCAGGTGATGCGAGGGGAGACACTAGGGCTCGTAGGGGAGTCTGGGTGCGGCAAGAGCACCCTGGGGCGAGTGGTGCTCCGGCTCCTTGAGCCCACCGGTGGGCGCATTGCCTTTGAGGGACAAGATCTCACGCTGCTTAGTTCATCGGAGCTGCGCCCGCTCCGACGCCGCATGCAAATCATTTTTCAAGATCCGTACTCTTCTCTCAATCCCCGGATGTCCATCCGGGATATTGTGGGCGAGGGGCTGCTGATCCACGGCATGGTCAAGAGCCGAAAGGAGCTGGACGAGCGCGTGGCAGCACTACTCGCCAAGGTGGGTCTGAGACCCGAGCACCGAGAGCGGTATCCCCATGAGTTCAGTGGGGGTCAACGCCAGCGCATCGGCATCGCCCGAGCCCTCGCGGTAGAGCCGTCCTTTTTGGTGTGCGACGAGCCTACCAGCGCCTTGGACGTATCGATCCAAGCACAGATTGTCAACCTGCTTCTCGATCTCCAAGAAACCCTGGGGCTCTCCTATTTGCTCATCAGCCACGACCTGAAGATTGTCGAATTTATGAGTCATCGGGTCGCGGTCATGTACCTAGGGAAGATCGTCGAGACAGGCCCCACCCCCCAAGTATTCTCTCGACGAGCGCATCCCTATACCCGTGCCCTTTTCTCTGCACTGCCAGTGCCGGACCCGACACGGCGTACGCTGCGGGTATTGGTGGAGGGCGATCCTCCCAGCCCTTTCGACCCTCCCAAGGGATGTGCATACCACCCTCGTTGCCCCCGTGCTCAACCGGGTCGCTGCGATGTGGAAGCCCCCCACCCCACCGAAGTAGAACCTCGCTCCGGACACTTCGTTGCCTGCTATTTCCCCGAAGAATTAGTCATCCTACGGGTAGCTACATGGGTATTGCCTCATCAAGCGGCCGCCCGGTCAAGCATCCTTCCTAACCCCAATAGGTAGCTAAGGGGATGCTGGTGGCAGGCTGCTCGACATGCTTTGGCTCATGACCCAGCCCCGAAGTGAATTGCCCGGGCCTTTCTGGGGGACAATACGCTGGTGCCAGATCTGGCCGGATGGCAGCGAGAGCGGCTTGAAATGCAACGGCTAGATCCCTCCCTACCCGACGGTGGCGCCAGCCTGGACCTGCGAGGTGCTATTGCCTTCGACTGAGGCGTTGGATCGGAGGCCGAAGGCAGAAGCTCTGGCGCGCTTTGGGATGGGCTGGTTGTAGTTCGTGGCCCCGAAAGCAAGGACGCTGCAGAGTAAAACGATGCTGGAGTTTGGATCCTGAGGGTTGGTGGCATGGCGATGCGGAGGTCAAGGCAGCGCCTTGCGAGGTTCTTGTCTGGTCGCTGGCATTGCTCTGGTGTTGAAGCTGAAGGTGTCCGGTACGATCGTGGGGCTCCGAGAGCGACGAACGTACTACTAGGTATGCCCCCATGGCCGCCGACTCGTTGAGCAGGAAGGATGCGCGGTGGCTCTGGCCTAGCTAGAGTGAACGCATGCGTGGTTTTTCGCTGTTCTATGGGGTGGTGTTGCTGGTAGGGTGTGCCGTGCATCCTCCGGCACGGTGGGCTGAGGGAGGGGCACCCCTGGTCTTGACTCGTGCTACGTGGGAGCGTCCTCATGGCGTGGTGGTTGATCTGCTCCCGGACGGGCGCGTACTTGTGGACGGGGAGCACCTCTGGACACTGGATCGGGCTGGCCGTGTGACGGATGGGGGGAACAACCCAGTCGCCCTCTTGGAAGAAGGTGGCGGCGTCTGGGGGCCCGAGTATCAACGCATGGGCGGTGTGGGACCCACCAGTGCAGCTCCTCCCGAAAGCGGGTATGCCTGGCTCACGCTAGGGCCAGGCGGGGAGGTGACTCGCTACAGCGCGGACGGCGAGCCGATGGCTGCCGGGGTCTGGCGGGGTTGCGAGGGGCCTGCCCAACAGACCTGCATGCTGGTGACGCACTTGCTTACTCTCAAGGAAGGCAAGCCTCCGGGAGTTTCCGGCGTATCGGTGGGTGTTGGGATCGGGGTGGGGATTGGCGTCGGGGTGGGCATCCGGCGCTAAATCTCCCGATTCAATCCATGTGTTGGATCACTTCGGTACCGAACTCGGAGCATTTGACCTCGCGGGCGCCTTCCATGAGGCGAGCGAAGTCGTAGGTGACCGTCCTGGCGCCGATGGCACCGTCCATACCTCGGATGACGAGGTCAGCGGCCTCACGCCAGCCCATGTGACGGAGCATCATCTCACCGGAGAGGATGACGGAGCCGGGGTTCACTTTGTCGAGGTTGGCATACTTGGGGGCCGTACCGTGGGTGGCCTCGAAGATGGCGTGGCCGGTGACATAGTTGATGTTGCCACCAGGGGCGATGCCGATGCCCCCGACCTGGGCGGCTAGCGCGTCAGAGAGGTAATCGCCATTGAGGTTCATGGTAGCGATGACATCGAACTCGGCCGGACGAGTAAGAACCTGCTGAAGCGTGATGTCGGCGATGCTGTCCTTGATGCGAAGCATTTTTTTCCATTTGCCGTCTCCGTGGGTGGGCCAGAGCTTGAGGGCTGCCTCGACCTCGGCACGAAACGCTGCCTGCATTTCGTCGGGGGCCATGTCGTAACCGGGCTCGATCTCCCGAGCGTTGGCCTCGACGGAGAGATCTGGGTTCTTCTCTTTGTTGCCGAGGATCCAGCTCTCCCGTTCGGTAACGACCTGATTGCGGAACTCACGGGTGGCGAGGGCATACCCCCAGTCACGGAAGGCCCCCTCGGTGAACTTCATGATGTTGCCTTTGTGGACGAAGTTCACGCTCTTGCGGCCCTCGCGGAGGGCATAGGCAATGGCGGCGCGGATCAAGCGCTCGGAACCCTCCTTGGAGATGGGTTTGATGCCAATGCCGCTGGTTTCAGGGAAGCGGATCTTAGCGTAATCCTTGGGGAAATTCTCCTTGAAGATCTGCAAAAATTTCTTGTTGGCCTCGGAGCCGGCCTCGTACTCGATACCGGCGTAGATGTCCTCGCAGTTCTCTCGGAAGATCACCATGTCGACCTTGGAGGGGTCGCGAACCGGGCCGGGGACACCCTTGAACCAGCGGATCGGGCGGAGGCACACGTACAGATCAAGAAGCTGGCGGAGGGCCACGTTGAGGGAGCGAATCCCCTTGCCAACGGGGGTGGTCAGTGGGCCTTTGATACCGACCAGGTATTTCCGGTAGGCCTCGACGGTTTCGTCGGGGAGCCAAGTTTGGAAGCGGCGGAAGCTCTTCTCACCGGCATAAACTTCGTACCAAGCGATTTTGCGCTTGCCGCCGTAGGCTTTCTCGACGGCTGCATCGAGGACACGCTGGCTGGCGCGCCAGATGTCGGGGCCCGTACCGTCGCCCTCGATGAAGGGAACGATGGGCTGATCCGGAACCTGGAGCTTGCCATCGGAAGCCATCGTGATGGGGTCGCCGGAAGAAGGGGGAGGGAACAGAGGAGCCATGCGCCAACCTCGCTGGGATGTGGGAGAAAGCCGGGGGAAACCGCCAGGAAAACGTTGCAGCGAAGGCTTCTAGCCGGGGGCTCTCCGGGGGGCAAGGCTGCTTGGTACTTGACCGGAGCCGACAGACGGTGTTCTTCCCCCCCGCGAGATCCTTCCTCAGGCACACAGAAGAGAGGCATTTCCGTGGATTCACTCCCGTTGCAAGCGATCAGCACCGGCGCTGCGGCACTGGTGGTGGCGCTGATTCTTTACTTCCGAGTCAAGTCGGCTCCGGAAGGGAACCCGGCGATGGCGCGCATCGCCCGTTTCATCCGCGAGGGGGCGATGGCGTTCCTGACCCGCGAGTACAAGGTGCTCGCGATCTACGCGGTGGTGGTAGCAGGATTGATGGTATGGCAGCTAGGCGCGATTGCCGCCGTGGCCTTCGTGGCCGGGGCCTTCCTGTCGCTGCTGGCAGGCTTCTTCGGCATGAAGTCAGCAACTTTCGCCAATGTGCGGACAGCGGAGGCGGCACGGGCCAACGGGAAGCCCGCGGCGTTGGTGCTAGCTTTGGATGGCGGTGCGGTGATGGGCCTGTGTGTGGCAGGTCTGGGCCTGCTGGGCATGGGGGTGATTTTCGCAGCCTTCCGCGCAGGCGAAGCATTCCATAAGGATTTTGGCACGATCATTCACGCTTTTGCGGTGGGAGCCAGCAGCATTGCCCTCTTTGCACGCATCGGCGGTGGGATCTACACCAAGGCAGCCGACGTGGGCGCCGACATCGTGGGCAAGGTGGAGGCGAACATCCCCGAAGATGATCCCCGGAACCCAGGCGTTATCGCCGACAACGTAGGGGACAACGTAGGAGACATCGCGGGCATGGGAGCCGATATTTACGAGAGTTATGTGGCTGCGGTGGTTTCTGCCATGGCCCTGGGGCTTACCATCCCGGTGGATAAACTCAAGCCTTTGGCGCCTGAGCTAGGGGACACTGAGCTCCGCATGGCAGCCGTCTCCTTGCCGCTGCTGCTGACCACCATCGGACTTGCCGTGAGCATCGTGGGCATCTTCATCACTCGAACGCTCAAGAACATGCCTCCAGCGATGGTGCTCCGTATTGCGCTCATCCTCCCCCCCTTCCTCGTAGTGGGGGCAGCGGCAGTCATTCTGCCCATGTTCAAGATCAGCATGGGCGCCGTTGCCACCCTGGCCGCAGGTGCCGTGGGCGGCGGTGTGATCGGGCTAGTCACCGATTATTACACATCGATGGGGCCCATCCAGAAGATTGCCCAGAGTTCTATCACCGGTCCTGGCACCAACGTTATTCGAGGTCTTGCCGTGGGCCTAGAGAGCTGTGCCATCCCCCTTGGAACCCTCTGCATTGTCGGTTGGATCTCCAACCATTTTCTTGGCCTCTATGGGATTGCCCTAGCTGCTGTCGGCATGCTCGCCGGGACCGCCATCGTCATGACCGTCGATGCCTACGGACCCATCGCTGACAACGGCGGTGGAATCGCTGAGATGAGTGGCCTCGGGAAAGAAGTTCGTGACATCACTGACGAGCTGGATGCCGTAGGGAACACCACCGCTGCTGTCGGGAAGGGTTTCGCTATCGGTTCTGCTGTCCTTACGGTGGTCGCCCTCTTTGCCGCCTTCAACATGGAGGTCAATCATGTCCGGCACCTCAAGGGCGAGAAGGAGCTTCAGCTCATCCTCACGGAGTCCAACGTACTGATGGGCCTCCTCTTTGGTGCCATCCTCCCCTGCGTGGTCGGTGCCACCACCATGACCGCTGTAGGCCGTGCTGCCGGCGCTATCGTGGAGGAGATCCGTCGCCAGTTCCGGGAGATTCCGGGGCTCCTTGAAGGCAAGGAGGGCGCAGAACCCCAGCCTAAGGTTATCGTCGACATTGCTACCGCCGCTGCCATCAAGGAGATGATCCTCCCCGGTGCTGTAGCAGTATTGGCACCGGTTATCCTTGGGTTCGGCTTTGGGGCAGATGTGCTTGCTGGTGCTCTTGCCGGTGCCCTCGCCGTCGGCGCTACCCTGTCTTTGCTGATGGCCAACGGCGGCGGCGCCTGGGACAATGCCAAGAAGTTCATCGAGAAGGGTGGCCTCGAAGGCCATAAGAAGGGCTCTGACGCGCACAAGGCAGCCGTCGTTGGCGATACAGTGGGAGACCCCTTCAAGGATACATCCGGCCCCGGGATCTCCATCCTCATCAAGGTCATGAGCGTTGTCTCCTTGCTGATCGCCCCACTACTTTAAGGGAGCCTGCTGTCCTGTGGTTGGTTCAGGGAGGATCCGCAGGCTCAGGCTCCGCGGAGGTGCCAAGCACGAGGGCGCGTGAAGGTGAGAATCCCGTGGGTGGAGAGGGTCAGACCGATACCTGAGCGGCCCACCCCGGACCAAGGGAGCCGCGGGCTAACCCGATCGCAGCAGTTCCAGTAGACTGAGCCGGCGTTGACCCGAGCAAGGAGGCGTCGGGCTCGGGCCTCATCCCGGGTATAGACGCCGGCGGTCAGACCGTAGGGGGAGTCATTCATTCGCTCCAATGCTTCGTCATCGCTGGAAACCTTTTGAATACCAATGATGGGACCAAAGCTCTCCTCCCGCATCAGCGCCATCGTATGATTGACGTCGGCGAACACCGTAGGCTCGAACCAGTTTCCAGGGCGGTCGATGACGTTACCGCCGAGGAGGAGGCGTGCCCCGCGCTCTCGAGCATCTGCCACTTGAGCTGCCAACACAGCGAGCTGGGAGCGCCGGGTGATAGCCCCGAGGTAGGTGGATTCATCCATGGGATCACCCAGCTTGAAGGTCTTCACCTCGACCACGAAGGCGTCGACGAAGGCATCGTAAATCGTCTCGTGGACGTAGATGCGCTCGACGGAGCAGCACGACTGCCCGTTGTTATAAAAGGCCCCATCCGCCAGACTAGCTGCTGCACTCGCCACGTCCACATCCTCGCAGACGTAGGTCGGATCCTTGCCGCCTAGTTCAAGCTGCATCTTGATCATCTTCCGACCAGCAACCTCCGCAATCTTGGCTCCAGTCGGATACGATCCGGTGAAGAAGATACCGTCAATGGGTTGCTCCAACAAGGCCGCCCCCACCTCTCCCCCTCCTGCAAGCAGTGCTACTGCGTCCACCGGAGCCCCTGCCTCGTGGAGCATTGTGACGATGTGCTGCCCGGTGAGCGTGGCAAACTCGGAGGGCTTATAGAGAACCGCGTTCCCTGCCGCCAGCGCTGGAAGGAGCACGTTACAGCCGACGAAGTAGGGGTAATTCCAGGCGGAAATGTTGCCAATGACCCCGAGCGGATCATGGGTGATCTGCTCCCGGAGCTTGACGCCCTCGTCCAGCACGGTTTCATCGACGAGGGTTTTCTCCGTCGCTTCGAGGAAGAAGTCGATTCGGGGCAAGAGCCCGTTCAGCTCGTTGCGCGATTGGCGGATCGGTTTTCCGACCTCCAGGGTCAGCGTGCGGGCCAAGTCTTCCAGGCGGTCGACGACCAGCCCACGAAAGCGGCGTAGCACCGCGAGGCGCTCTGGGAGCGGAGTCGAGGCCCAGGCGGGCTGTGCAGCCCTGGCGCGGCGGTAGGCTTCCGCCACCGAGGCAGTGGTGGCCGAGGGGAAATCCTGGATCAAGGTTCCCGTGGCAGGGTTGAAGATCTGCATGATGGTCTCCTTCAGAGGGCAGCCGCGAAGATGGCCTCGAAATCCGCTGGGGTGCAGGGGCGGGGGTTGGTTTGATGGCAAAGGTCGCGGGAGGCCACTTCCACCAGCGCCGGGATATCCTCCCGGGTGATCGGGCGTTCTCCTTGGATCTGCCCCAACTTTGCTGGGATACCGATCTGCTCCTTCAGGGTAGTAAGCCAGCCGATGAACGCATTGGCCCTCGCCTCCTCCGATCCCTCGGAGGCGACCCCAGCCACCCGGCCCAACTCCGCCATCTTTGCCGCAGCAGCCTCCAGGTTGAATCGCATCACATGGTCGATCATCACCCCGTTGGCGAGACCATGGTGCAGGTCCGCTACGGTAGAGAGGGCATGGGCACAAGCATGCACTGCCCCCAGGTCCTTCTGAAAGGCGATGGCGCCCATCATAGAGCTCATCAGCATCTCCCCCCGTGCCGTCAGATCCTTTCCGTGATGGACCGCCTGGGGCAGTGCTCTTGCGGCGATCCGGGTGCCTTCGACCGCAATCCCGTCACAGAGCGGGTGGTAGACCGGACTCAGGTAGGACTCAACGTTGTGGGTGAGAGCATCCATCCCTGTGGCAGCCGTGAGCGCCGGAGGAAGATCGACGGTTAGCTCCGGGTCGGCAAAAACGACCTTTGCTAGCAGCTTCGGGGAGAAGAGGATTTTCTTGATGCGGGTTTTGTCATCGGACACGACGCTAGAGCGCCCCACTTCCGAGCCAGTCCCCGCAGTTGTCGGCAGCGCCACCCAGCAAGGGAGCTCCCGGTCCATGGGCCGCACCTGAGGGTGATCCCAAGCGTACTCCAGGGCCTTACCCGGATGGGTGGCCAACAGTGCTACCGCTTTGGCTATGTCCAGTGCTGCTCCGCCCCCAAAACCGATCACCGAATCGGCATCGTGGGCCCGGAATGCCTCTGCGCCACGATCTGCCTGGCTGGCCAACGGGTTACCGGTGATATCCGAGAAGATCCCGACTTGGAGGCCAGAAAGCTCACGGAGGAAGGACGAGAGCAGGGGTAGAGCGGCGATACCCCGATCGGTGACCAGAAGCGGGCGCTGCAAGCCCTGGGAGAGGAGGTAGTCGGCCACCAGCTTGCGGGCGCCGGGACCGAAGTGAATCGTGGTTGGGAAGCTAAATCGATCGATCCCCATGGGCCTTGGAGACGACCCTGTTGCAGAACTCGCCGCAAGGGGGTTCTCGGGCCGAGGAACCTTTGCAAGGCGGCACTTGGCACGCTAGATGGTGCAGATTCGACCTCGTGAGGACTGTCTCCGCCCTGGCGCGGAGTGAAGCGGATGCTGCTTCCGCAGCCGAGTGGCCACCCAAGCATCAAGAACGGGCCACTAGGCAAGGAACCTGCTACTGCTGGCTTTCAGGGCAACGATCCGTCAGGCTAGCAGGACGCATGGAAGCTACAAACAAGCCGTGGACAGGGCAGGCAGAGAGGCGCTGGGCAGGGTGGGTGCTGGCAGGTGCATGGCTCGCTGGGTGCATGGCTCCGGGGAGAGGGCCACAAACGCCACCCTCGACGGAGGCCATCACAGCATCTGCAGAACCTTGCCGGAACGACGCTCCGCCAGCGCCGCCTCCGGTAAGCACCTTCGTAGCGCCGCTGGTGAACCCAGTGACGATTCCGACGCCTGTGACCGACGTGGCCGCTCTGGCCCAACGGTTGATGCCGACCGTGGTGAACATCACCACATCCCACATCTCCCGGGGGAACCCTCATGAGGGGCTTCCCTTTGGACTACCGTTCCGGGGCTTGGAGCGTCGCTCCAGATCTTTGGGGAGTGGGTTCATCGTGGATCCGACGGGCCTGATTGTTACCAACGCCCATGTGGTGGCTGGAGCCGACGATATCCGGGTGCGCTTGGCCGACGATCGAGAATTTGATGCTAAGGTCATCGGCAAGGATTCCAAGCTGGACCTAGCGCTGCTCAAGCTGGACAATGCCTCGGGCCTGGCGGCAGCGGTCATGGGGGACTCGGACACGCTTCGGGTGGGCGACTGGGTGCTGGCGATCGGCAACCCCTTTGGCCTAGGTCATACGGTGACGATCGGGATCACTAGCGCCAAAGGGCGCTCCATCGGAGCAGGGCCCTATGATGACTTCATCCAGACCGATGCCTCCATCAACCCTGGGAATTCCGGGGGCCCACTGTTCAACCTCAAAGGAGAGGTAGTGGGCATCCCCACCGCGATACGCCAGAACGCCCAAGGGATTGGCTTCGCTGTACCAGTCAATGCGCTTAAAGAAGTACTACCCCAGCTCCGGGATAAGGGCAGCGTGAGCCGGGGTAAGCTCGGTGTACGTATCCAACCCCTGACCAGCGAGCTGGCTCAGGGGCTCGGCCTGGAAAAGCCCCGAGGGGCCTTGGTTTCCAACGTTGAGCCCAACAGTGCGGGTGCCAAGGCGGGCATTCAACCCGGTGACGTCATCACCCACGTCAACGGCCTAGAGGTCAACCATGCCGATGACCTCCCCCGCATGGTGGCCCGCCACCAGCCTGGTACGAGGATCAAGATCACTATTTTCCGGGGAGGCAAGGCCTCCCAGTTCGAGGCGGTGCTCGACCCACTTCTGGACGATCCGGAAGAGGATCCCTCCCCCTCTGGCTCCAGCAAGCCTGGCCCTGAGCCCACCAGCCGTCTTGGAATCCAGATCGACGATGCTCCCGGCGGCAACGGGGCCCGGGTCCGGTTCGTTTCCCCTACCTCCCTTGCGGCAGGGCAACTCCTCCCTGGAGACATCATCATCGAGATCAACAAGCAGCCGGTCCGTAACGCTGCTGAGGCGATGAAACGCACGGAGAATATCGCTCTAGGACAAGTGTTGTTGCTCAAGATCCGACGAGGAAACGACCACCGCTTTGTTGCCATCAAGGTGAAGTGAGCATGGCCTGGTTCCCCCTGGCGACCGGTCGGGGCGCAGGGGGCCCAGTGGCGCGGGGCCTCCTCCTTGCGCTGACCCTTGCTGCCTGCGCCACGACGCCTCCGACTGGAGAAGAAGCCCCCGGGAGCTACCCTCGGCGCTCGTGCGAAACTTTTCTGTTTGCCAGGCCGGAGTCCCCAGTGCAGCGTGTTTCGGTCCTAGGGAGTTGGGATGGCTGGATGCTTCCAGGAACTCCGCTGGAACCACATCCCTACCGACCCGGCTGGTGGGTACTGGGCATTCAGCTCCCTCCTGGAGAGTACGGCTACTTGCTCCAAGAGGATGGGGTAAGCTTGCTGGATCCGCGCAACCCACTGACAACCTTCCGGGGAAGCGACGAAGTTTCACTGCTCCAGGTGGAGGACTGCAGGGAAGCATCGGTGGAGATTGAGGAGAGCCGCAGAGCCGTACCGGGAGCGATCCGGCTCTTGGGACGGTACACGGCAGCGGCACAAGGAGGCCCTTTGAAGGAGGTGACCGCACGGATCAAGGACCGGGTGCTCCGGGTCGAGCGCCTCGACGGAGCCACCGGTATCTTTGAGGTGGCAGGAGAAGGCTTCGCTAGGGGGCGCCATACGGTCGAGATCGTAGCAGGGGATGGTGCAGGGCACGAAGCTAGAGCGCGTCCCGGAGTCTGGGTGGAACCTGCAGCAGCTCGGTGGGAGGAAGGGTTGCTCTACCAGGTAGTGGTGGACCGCTATCGAGGCAACGGTGGAGTAGTCCTTAAGCCTCCGCCGACACCTGGCTCCCGGGCCGGAGGGACGCTTGACGGCCTCCGGGCGGAGATCGAGCGAGGCACCTTTGAACAGATGGGGGTCACCGCCTTCTGGCTCTCCCCAGCTTACCGCAACCCGGACGGAGCGTTCCCTGGGCGGGACGGCCAGATGTACGAGGGGTACCACGGCTACTGGCCCCTTAATTCCTGGGGGGTTGATCCGAGGATTGGGGGTGAGGAAGCCCTACGAGCGGTGATCGATGCGGCCCACCGACGAGGGATGAAGGTGCTGCTGGACGTGGTCCCTAACCACGTCTTCATAGACAACCCACTGTTCCAAGCACGGAAAGGGCAGGGGTGGTTCCATGAGGTGAATGCTTGCGTCTGTGGGTTCCCCGGGTGCGACTGGGGGACCAACCTCCAGACCTGCTGGTTCACACCGTACTTGCCGGATGTTCGCTGGCAGAACCAGGAGGCCGCCAGGTTTCAGGTGGAGAACATCCGATGGTGGGTTGAAACCTTCGGGGTCGATGGGGTGCGGGTGGATGCAGTTCCTATGATGCCGAGAGCTGCAACACGCCAGATTGCCCGAGCGCTGCGGCAGGGTGCCCCCAAGGATGATCCTCTTTTTGTCCTGGGAGAAGTTTTCACGGGACCAGGGCCCGACGGGATCGCGCAGATCCGTTATTTTCTTGGGCCACACACCCTCGACAGTGCCTTCGACTTCCCGCTCATGTGGGCACTACGGGATGCAGTAGCTACGGATCGATCCGGATTCGATACAGTAGAGAAGATCCTGGCGGCGACGGACGAAGCCCTTGAAGGCTCCGGTGCAGTGCGGGCACCGATGCTGGGCAACCATGATGTAACCCGGTTCCTTTCGGTAGCGGCGGGGGACGATGGGAACGACCCTTGGGCTGCTCAGCCGCCTCGCCCCTCGAATCCGAATGTGTTTGCGCGTCACCGCCTTGGCCTTGCCCTAGTACTGACCCTTCCTGGGATGCCGGTGCTCTACTATGGCGACGAGCTGGGGCTGCCAGGGGCCTCCGATCCGGATTGCCGCCGGGTGATGCCTGCTTACGAAGGGCTCCCTGCAGAAGAAGCTGCCTCGCTCGATCTCACGCGGCGCCTTGGCTCCCTCCGGCGGTGCTCGGCAGCACTGCGCCGTGGTACCCGGACACCGCTGCTCGTAAGCCGCGATGGCTACAGCTTCCGAAGAGACGCGGATGGGGAGACTGCAGTGGTGTTGGTTGCCAAGGGAGAAGGGCCGATCTCTTTTACACTTCCCGCAGGTTCCTTCCGGGATGCCCTCGACCCGACTCACCCGGAGGTAACCGGCTCCCTGGTCGTCGAACCCTTCACCGCACGGGTCTTGCTCTCGGCCTCGAACGGGTGTTTCTGAGGCGGATGGAGCGATCTTCGCGCCTTGCCTCTTGTTGGGAGCTGGCCCGAGTATTCCTCTGGCTAGGGCTCACCTCCTTGGGTGGCCCGGCAGCCTATGTAGCATCGATGGAACGAGAGCTGGTGGAGCGCCGCCGCTGGCTGGACCGGGAGGAATTCTTGGATCTGCTCGGGCTAACTCAACTCCTCCCGGGCTCCAGCTCAACAGAGCTGACCCTCACCATCGGGCAACGGAGGGCAGGAACTGCTGGACTCTTGGTGGCGGGCGCCTGCTTTGTGCTACCGACCACGCTGCTCATGGGCGTACTAGCTCATGGCTACCTACGCTTCCGTGGGCTCCCCCAGGTGGATGGTTCTTTTCGGCTGCTCCGATCTGCGGTGCTTGCCGTGGTCACAGACGCCTTGCTCCGCCTTTGGCCGTCAGCGGCGCGACAGCCCCGGCTGGCAGCAATCTTGGGGTGTGCAGCGGCAGCTTCTCTGCTAGGAGTGGGGGAGCTTCCAGTGATGCTGCTCGGAGGGGCAGTTGCCCTTGGCAGCTTCCGCGGGGTCGCCGGCTTTACAGCAGCTCCTCTGCTCTCCGCGGCGACAATTTCCCCCTCCATCGCTGGTCTTTTTGCGTTCTTTCTCCAAGTAGGATCGGTGCTTTATGGCAGCGACTACGTGCTTCTAGCCTTCTTGCAGAACGGGCTGGTGGAGGAGCGTGGCTGGCTCACCGAAATTCAGCTCCTCGACGCCATCTCCGTTAGCCAGCTCACCCCCGGCCCTATGTGCACCACGGCCACCTTCGTCGGCTACTTGATTGGTGGTATCCCTGGGGCCCTGGCAGCAACGGCGGGAATCCTTACCCCCACCTTCGTGCTGGTCGCCTTGGTGGGGACGCTGCTCCGGGTCCTGCTGCTGCGCCCTTGGTTCCGTCCTTTTTTGGATGGGGTCAATGCGGCTGCTCTAGGGTTGCTGATGGCCGTGGTGATACGGCTGGGGGAGGCATCGTGGAAGGAACCTCTGCAGGTGACGGTGGGCCTGATTTCCTTGATTGTGTTGACACGGTGGCAGCTCAATAGCGCCTGGGTGATGGGGGGGGCAGCACTTCTCGGCTGGCTCCTCCGATAACAAGCTCCTGTGATTGACTTCACGAACCAACCGTGAAGGGGTTGACGGTGAGTGAATCCGGCGCGCGGCAGCGGTACAAGCATCCAGAGACAGCGGTACCCCACCTAGGCAGGATCAGAGAGTGCCCTGCTATCTCGAACCTGTAAAACCGGAGCGGCTGGCCCCGGTTGGCGTGGGTAGGATCTAGCTCCTAGCTCCCAATCTGAGCGCCCAGCGAGGCCAACGCATCCAGCTGGTCAAGGTCATACCCTTCCCCTACTCCGCCGAGGAGCAAGCCATCGTGGTTCGAGAGGGTGAGGGCCTCACAACCAAGTTGACTAGCCAAGTGCTCTAGCTAGAGCTGGATTGCGGGGCCGGGGAGATCGCTGCGGCGCAGGCGCTGCTCCGGTTGTATGGACGGACATGGGCTTATCGCGAGGGCTCTGCTAGATAAAAGCCTTGATGCAGATCATGTGGAGTTCAGGCCGGAAAGGGAGCGTAGTAGAGGTGCAAGGGGAGAAAGTGATCCTGCGCTCCGACGTAGCCCTTGCGCCTGGTACACCGACGACTTTTTCCTTGGAGGCCTCAGGAGGAGAGGTGTTCCAGGTGAAGGTTCACAGCTGCCGGCGGGAGGGCACTGGGTTTGTTTTGACCGGTCGTCTGATCAACCTGACCCGAGAACAGCGAACTTTGCTAGAAGGAGGAAAACTCGGGGACGCTGCCAGCTGAGATTACATGCAGAAGAGGCCCGCGATGAGGGTGCCGCAGGTATTGGTCTCCGGGTCAGCACAGCACTGGTCAGGGCCGGCGCAGCTTCCGTCGGGACAGGCCTGACCGAAACCGGTCCCCGAGCCGCCCTGCCCACTGCCACCGGAGCCGCCGCTGTTGCTCCCCCCGACGCTCTGACCGCCACCGGAGCCTCCTTGCCCAAAGGGGTCACCACCGCCACCGAAGGCATCCCCACCACCACCAAAAGCATCGCCACCGGAGCCACCGGTGGGATCGCCACCGCCACCGAAGGCACTGCCGCCACTGCCAGCGCTGCCACCTGTCCCCCCGACGCCTGCCCCTGCCCCCCCGATGCCCGCGCTAGTACCGCCCGAGCCGGAGCTGGTACCTCCAGAACCTGCGGAGGCACCCCCAGAACCGGAGGTGGCACCCACTGCTCCAGAGGAGCCCGACTGCCCTCCTTTGCCTGCTGCACCACCGCCGCCTCCTTGGCCCCCTGAACCGGTGACCACCGGATCGAGGTCATCTTCTGCGGGAGCAGAAGCACAGCCGTAGGGGAGGAAGGCCACCACACAGGTAAGAGCGAGGCCCGAGAACAGAGGAAGAAGCGAGGGGCGGTGGTTGGGCATGGCGTGGTGTTGTAGGCAGGGGGAGCGAAGAGGAGATACCCCTGCAGTGACCAGAAGTCATACTTCCAGATTTCTGGTTCAGGTGCCATGGCAATCTCCACTCCTGAGATAAATTTTGCCAACGCACCGTCTCTGGAATTTTGCAGGGAGGGGGCCCAGGCTGGTTTCCCGGGCGGTGCCGGAGTAGCAGCGGGCCACCGTGGATAATCCCCGAGCAAGTGGTTCCGTAGAGGCCCCCCCCTTCCTGCTAGGGCTGTTCCTGGTGACCTCGGCGAGCATGGCGGCGGAAGTACTAGTGACACGCCTGCTCTCAGTGGTGACCTGGTACTCGCTTGCGTTTCTGGTACTCGCGATGGGGATG
Source organism: Polyangiaceae bacterium (assembly GCA_025057345.1). Classification (GTDB taxonomy): domain Bacteria; phylum Myxococcota_A; class Polyangia; order Polyangiales; family Polyangiaceae; genus JANWXX01. Next base: position 33,451 of record JANWXX010000002.1, read on the forward strand.
TTCGGGCTGACGGTGGGAGCAGTTCGGGTGTACCTGCGCTCGGAGGAGTACGTTTCAGAGCGTCTGGCCAGCTCGCTCTCTCGGGATGCGCTGGCGTTCTCGGTGCTACTGCCGCTTAGCTACATCCTCCTGCTGCTGATCCCGCTGCGGGTGGAGCCGGTGTGGACGACGCCGCTGCTGTTCGTGGTCTTTGCAGCGATAGTAGCACTGCCTTTCGTTCCAGCGGGGCAAGTGGTGGCAGCGGCGGTCACGAAGGCACCTTTTCCGACGGGGCGGGTGTATGCGGTAGACTTGGCAGGGGCTGCGCTAGGAGCGCCGCTGGTGCCGGAGTTGCTGGAGCGGACCAACCTAGGGACAGCGATCTTGCTGATATCGGCGCTAGCAGCGATGGGGGCTCTGGCCTTTGCCCGCTCCGGGGAGGAAGAAGGGGGTGAGCGGTGGGGGCTTCGAGGAGCGGTGATACTTCTCCTCCTCGCAGGATTGAACCACCACGCGGGGCACCGAGGCTTGGTGACGCTCTGGGCAAAGGGGCGAGCGGAGGAGCGGAGTCAAGTGGAGGTGGAAACCTGGAACAGCCACTCGCGAGTGCAGGTATCGAAGGTGAGTCGAGGGGCAGCATCCCTGTGGGGCGCGGGGAGCAAGTGCAAGATTCCCCAAGTGCGCCAGCGGATGATCCTGATTGATGCGGACGCAGCAACCCCCCTCTACCAGCTGGAGAAGGGCCTCGAGGATCTTGCCTTCTTGGACTGCGATGTGACCAACATCGTGCACCAGCTTCGTCCCGGCGGGGCCATGGCGATCATCGGGGTGGGGGGCTCGCGAGATCTTCAGGCGGCACTGCGCCATGGCCATGATCCGGTGGTCGGGATCGAGCTGAACCGAAGGCTTCTGGAGGTGCTCAAGGGGCCGCTGGGACAGCCCACGGGTATCCCAGGGCATCCCGCGGTGCGACTAGTGCATGACGAGGCGCGAAGCTATCTATCGAGAACCAATCAACAATTCCGTGTGATCCAGGCATCCTTGATTGACACTTGGGCGGCAACCGGAGCGGGGGCCCATGCGCTAGGGGAGAACGGGCTCTACACAGTGGAGGCGTGGCGCACCTTCCTGGATAGGCTGGAGGAAGGTGGCGTGGTCACCATGTCCCGGTGGGCCAGCGGGGAGACGGTACGGCTGGTGGCCATGGCCATGCAGGCGCTGCTGGAGCGAGGGGTTGCTCGCCCCCGAGATCACATGGCACTGGTGCAAGGAGGCCCGGTGACCACGCTGGTGGTGGGCAAGCAGCCGCTGACCGAGGAGGATGGGCGCAGGCTCCGGGAGACTGCGGAGGCGAAGGGGTTTCGTGTGATTTTCGCCCCAGGAACACCTCTCGGACCGGACAAGATGAACGAGGTACTTGGGGCAGCAACGATCGAGGAGCTGCACCGTGCAACGCTGCTGCCGGAGCTCGACTACCGGCCCAGCACCGATGATCGACCGTTCTTCTTCAACGTGGTACGTTTGCGAGCCTTTGCCCGGGTGATCAACCCCCAGGCAGGGGGGACCATCGAGGGCAACCGCATGGCCACCACCACCCTGGTGCTCTCTCTCCTCTCCTCGCTGCTGCTGGCGGTGGTGGCCATTGTGCTTCCACTTTGGCGTAAGGCGAGACCTGCAGGCCGAGTAGGGCTGGCTCTAGGGGCAGGACTCCTGTACTTCGCTATGATTGGCGTAGGCTTCATGCTTTGCGAAGTAGGCCTCCTCCAGCGGCTCTCGCTGGTGCTAGGGCACCCGACCTACAGCCTGATTGTCGTACTTGCCAGCTTGGTAGCCGCTGCTGGAGTGGGCTCGTTGCTAAGCGATCGCCTGCCCCTCGGGACGGCCCCAGGTTGTTATCTGCTTCCTGTGGTGTTGATGATCGTACTTCTCGGAGTCGGTTGGGGGCTCCCGGCGCTTGCCCCTACAGTCCAGTCCCTTCCGCTTCGCTCTCGTATCTCCTTCGCAGTTGCCTTCACAGCCAGCTTGGGACTACTGCTAGGGATGGCCTTCCCCACCGGAATGCGCTTGGTACGTGCTACCAGCGAGGAGGAAACGCCTTGGCTCTGGGGGATCAACGGCGTTGGCGGCGTCATTGCCAGCAGCAGTGCAGTCATGATCGCCCTGGAATTCGGCCTCCGAACTCTCTTCTTCGTGTCTGCGTTCTGCTACGCCGCCCTGCTACCGGCGGTGTTTGTGCTCCGCCGGGAGGCCACCGCACGGTGAATGCCTCACCACTTTTCCTACGCATTGCTGGAGGGGTTCTACTCGGCCTCTGGCTCCTGCTCTTTTATCCCTCGCTTCTCGCCATCGGGACCGAACCCTTCGGTCGCGGCGGGCTCCTGGTGACCACCCTGGCCTTCGGGTTGGCAGCTGCGCTTCCGAAGTCATCCCGGTGGCTTCGAGCCGCTATGCTGCGCCCCTCCGCACTAGCTTTTGTCGGAGGGGTAGCACTGCTGAGCGCAGGAATCTCCCTTTGGTTTGTTTTCCGGATGCTGGGGGGCAAGGTGCTTGCCCTCGACTGCAGCGTCTACTTGCTCCAGGCGAGGGCGATGGCTCACGGTACCCTCGGGATCCCCCAGGAGGCTCCGGGCCTCTACCAGTCCTCCCGATTCCTCTTTGAAGGTCCCGACGGACTGCTCTACGGAGTATTTCCACCGGGCTATCCTCTCTTCCTCGCCCCCTTCGTCCGCATCGACGCAGCCATGCTGTCGGGCCCTGTCACTGCCGCAGCACTGGTCGCCATTCAGTATGCCCTGGCCCGAGCCGCAGGCGAGGACGAATGGACGGCGCGGGCCTCGTTGCTCCTTCCGATCCCCTGCTATGCCCGGGCCATCGAAACCGCTGACCTCCTCTCCCACGCCTTCGTTGGGTTGCTTGCGGCGACGGCCCTCACGGCAGTGCTCCGGTGGAAACGCAATCCCTCTCCGGGTTGGGGGCTGCTAGCCGGTATCTGCCTTGGATGGGCCTTCTGCGCTCGGCTTCTCGACGGACTGGTGCTGGGTGCACTCCTCGTGGCGATGACCATCTGGCTTACCTGGACCACCCGGGATCGCCGCCTCCTTACTGCCCTTCTTGCGGCCATGGTTGGTGCAGCACCCTTGGTGGGCCTGGTGCTCGTTCAGCAGAAGGTCGCCACGGGCCACTGGCTTCGTCCTTCCCAGGCCGAATTCTTCCTCCGCTCCGACCACCCACCTACCTGCCACCGCCTCGGCTTCGGCCAGGATGTCGGCTGCAAGGTCGAGCACCCCCCGGAGCGCGCCTCCTTCGGACCGGACGGCTACACCTTGGATGACGCCCTGCGGGTCGGGCGCGAGCGCGCTACGGTACTGGGCAACGATCTGATGGGTTACGGCCCGCTGGTGTTGCTTGGCTTGGTTGCTCTGCTGGTCGCACCCTCGTCGGCGGCCTTTTGGCTCGGCCTATGGTGGGTTGGACTTACCCTGTCCTACCTGCTCTTTTACTACGGGAATGCTCCCATCTACGGTGCACGGCACCTCTTCCCGGTGGCCCCAGTGGCCTACATCCTTGTCACCCGGATGCTTGCCCACTTGCCGTGCAAAGAGCAGGGGCGACTGGACAGAGAGCACCTTGCAGGGGGAACCCTCTTGGCGCTCCTTTTGGTTTCCTCGGTGACCCAGATTGAGCGCTGGCGAAGAGCCCAGTGGAACGTCAAGTTGCACCAGGCAGGACGGCCAGACATCCACAGGCAAGCAAGCCAGGTCCGCGATGCCATCGTGATTTCAGCGGATCACTTTGGGATCATCGCAGCTCTTGATCCCTGGCGTGATCGGGGGCTGCGCCACGTGGGCCACGACGACCGCGCCGGACAGATCGAATTGCGCCGTGCCCACCCGACCTGGAAGGTCTTTGCCGCGACTCCCCAGGGCCTTGTTCCCCTCAACCTACCCCCACTGACCCCGGGCCTCCACATTGAGCTAGAACTGGCCTGGCCCTCCCGGATCTGGCCCGCTGGGCTTGCCTTCAAGCGTGTGGAAACGGAAAAATCTGTTCACCAAGAGTCTAGCGGCGGCGAAGCCCTCGGTATCCACGCCGCTGCTGAGGGGGCCTCTGCCGAGCT